>NZ_CP015196.1:300000-600000 GCF_001623565.1 Streptococcus marmotae
GATAACCTTATTTTAAAAAAATAGAAAGTTCTAAAATGAAGTTAGCCACTCAATGGTATGAAAAAACATCTCAGAGAGATATAATTGTAATCACCACAACAACAATTAGAAAGACTCTGAGATGCAACACTATTATACACCAAAAAGAAGACATTTGACACTAGCTGAGCGTAGAATGATTGAACGTTGGCTTCAAGAAGGGTTCTCAAATCGTGAAATCGCTAGAAGATTAGAAAAAGCTCCTCAAACTATTCACAACGAAGTCAAACGTGGTCAGGTTAGACAACAAGTGCGTAAAGGAAAATTTGAAATAATCTACTCAGCTGACTTCGCTCAAGAAGCCTATCAAAACAATCGTAAACATTCTGTGAAGCAGGTGAATAGGTTACACTAAACTAGACAAAAATTATAAAGTGTTCTACACTGAACTAAAGAAAAGAGGAATCCCTTATGTCTAGAAAACCACGTCGTCACTTCACCGATGATTTCAAAAAACAAATCGTTGACCTTTACCAAGCAGGGAAAAAGCGTAGTGAGCTCATCAGAGAATATGAGCTAACCCCTTCAACCTTCGATAAGTGGGTGAAACAATCCAAAACAACTGGATCGTTTAAGACCGTTGATAACCTTACTGCTGAACAGCGCGAGCTGATTGCCCTCAGAAAACGAAACAAAGAGCTTGAAATGCAGGTTGACATCTTAAAGCAAGCAGCGGTGATTATGGCGCAAAAAGGGAAGTAATCACCGCTAATAAAGATAAATACAAAATTGTAGACATGTGCCGTTGCTTAAATATCCCGCGTTCTAGCTATTATTACAAAGCCGTTGAACCTGTATCTGAAGCAGAGATTGAAGGAAAGGTTAGAAACATTTTCTCTGAAAGCAAGTCCAGATACGGGGCTAGGAAAATCAAGAAATGCCTGGAAGCTGAAGGCATCTGCTTGTCTCTCCGACGGATTCGGCGCATCATGAAGCGCCTAAATTTGGTCTCTGTTTACCAGAAAGCTGTCTTCAAGCCTCGTTCTAAAGGGAAGAACGAAGCTCCCATTCCTAATCTCTTAGATCGACAATTCGACCAACACAAGCCTTTAGAAGCCCTTGTCACGGACTTGACCTATGTTCGTATAGACCAGCGTTGGGCTTACGTTTGCCTCATCATCGACCTCTTTAATCGAGAAATCATTGGCCTGTCAGTCGGTTGGCAGAAGACCGCAGATCTGGTAAAGCAAGCAATTCAGAGTATCCCTTATGCTTTAACCAAGGTCAATCTTTTTCATTCTGACCGTGGCAAGGAGTTCGATAATCAGCTGATTGATGAGATGCTAGTGGCCTTTGGTATCACCCGTTCTCTTAGTCAAGCTGGTTGCCCTTATGACAATGCCGTGGCTGAAAGCACCTACCGTGCTTTCAAGATTGAGTTTGTTTATCAAGAACAATTTTCAACACTGGAAGAACTGGCCATCAAGACAAGAGACTATGTCCACTGGTGGAACCATCATCGTATTCACGGTAGTCTCAATTACCAAACTCCCATAGCTAAGCGAGGTATCGCTTAAGAAAAACACTTTATAAGACTGTACAGAAAACTGTTGCCTTTTCAAGGCTTCCCTAACCAAGGAACTCAAAGAAAAGATTCTTCACTACATCAAACAGAAATACTCTCCTGAGATGATGGTAAAAGCAAAAGGGGTATCTGCTCCCATCTCCACCATTTACTACTGGATTCATCATGGACACTTAGGGTTGACCAAGGCGGACACGCTTTATCCTCGCAAAGAGAAAGTGAAGAAAAAGCAAGCGAGTCCCAACTTTAAGCCGACTGGAAAATCGATTGAGGAACGACCAGAAAGCATTAATCAGCGTGAGAATGTTGGTGATGTTGAAATTGATACGGTTATTCAAACACGGGCAAAAAACGAGTGTCTGTTGACTCTAACTGATAGAAAGAGTCGTTATCAAATCATCCGACTTATTCCCGATAAGTCCGCGTCTTCAGTCAATCAAGCTCTGAAAATGATCCTCAGAGAGTATCAAATTAACTCAATCACAGCTGATAACGGGCCTGAATTCAGTCGCTTGGCAGATGTCTTTGATCCTGAGAACATTTATTATGCCCATCCTTATTCCTCTTGGGAGAGAGGAATTAATGAGAATCATAATAGACTCATCAGGCGTTGGTTGCCTAAGGGAAGTAAAAATGCGACGCAACAACAAGTCACATTTATTGAAAACTGGATTAACAATATAGGTGCACAATAAAAAAACTCATAAGATTTTCTAGTAAAATAGAGTTAAACGAACATCTTACAGAAGGAAATCTTATGAGCTACCATCATTTTACCATAGAAGAGCGAGAAAGTATTCTAATTTATCGTACACAGGGATTAAATTTGTCTGAAATAGGAACCTTACTGAATCGCCATCCATCTAGTATCAGCCGAGAATTGCGTCGTCATTCCAAAAATGAAAGTTATTTCCCTAGTGCGGCACAAGCATCCTACCATGTCTCCAAATCACACTATGGACATGTTTAGCACCTACTACAAATTGGCTAGCCCCTTCGCCCTCCAATTTCTAAGCTCAGGCTGAAACAGTCTATTCCCAGACTATTTCACTCCCTTACGCTAAAATTGTTCTTGATCGCTTCCACATTGTGCAACATCTCAGCCGTGCTATGAACCGTGTCCGTACCCAAATCATGAATGCTTTTGACCGCAAATCGCATGAATACAAGACGCTCAAACGCTACTGGAAACCTCGCTTTTTTATTTCTGGGCTCGGGCTAAATCAGTCCACTGGACTGATTTACTCCAACAGGATAGTCGAAAACTCAGTGATAAGCGGTTCTATCGCCCTACTTTTCGCATGCATTTGACCAATAAGGAAATCTTAGACAAGCTCCTATCCTACTCAGATGAGTTACGACAACATTATGAACTCTATCAACTTCTTTTATTCCATTTCCAAGAGAAGAATTCAGATCATTTCTTTGACCTAATTGAGCAAGAAATAGCCACTGTTAACCCTATTTTCCAGACGGTATTTAAGACGTTTCTAAAGGATAAGGACAAAGTTTTAAACGCCTTGGAATTACCTTATTCCAACGCTAAATTGGAAGCTACCAACAATCTTATCAAAGTCATTAAACGAAATGCCTTTGGATTTCGGAAGATGAAAACTTCAAAAAGCGGATTTTGATTGCCATCAATATCAAAAAAGAGAAGACCAACTTGGTCCTCTCTAGATGTTAGCTGACATCTACCCACTACAGTTGACAAAGAGCTAAAATTTTTCAATATATATATCGTTTATTAGACGGTTACTTTTAATAACTTTAAATCAAAAAATCTTATTGTTTTGAATATCAAATCGGGAAGACAGGATTCGAACCTGCGACCCCTTGGTCCCAAACCAAGTACTCTACCAAGCTGAGCTACTTCCCGTATTACCTACTGTAAAAATAAATCTCCCCTAATGAAACCCATTAAGCGAGCCCATGCACCCTAGAGGAGTCGAACCTCTAACCGCCTGATTCGTAGTCAGGTACTCTATCCAGTTGAGCTAAGGGTGCCTATCTTGAATGCCGAGGACCGGAATCGAACCGGTACGGTGTTAACCACCGCAGGATTTTAAGTCCTGTGCGTCTGCCAGTTCCGCCACCCCGGCCTCTTCAAGCGAACGACGGGATTCGAACCCGCGACCCCCACCTTGGCAAGGTGGTGTTCTACCACTGAACTACGTTCGCATTTATCCCTCTATGCCGGCTACATGACTTGAACACGCGACCCTCTGATTACAAATCAGATGCTCTACCAACTGAGCTAAGCCGGCTTATTTCTTATTTATGCGGGTTAAGGGACTTGAACCCCCACGCCCGAAAGCGCCAGATCCTAAATCTGGTGCGTCTGCCAATTCCGCCAAACCCGCAATGACCCGTGCTGGGCTCGAACCAGCGACCCTTTGATTAAAAGTCAAATGCTCTACCAACTGAGCTAACGAGTCTACGGTCCCGACGGGAATCGAACCCGCGATCTTCGCCGTGACAGGGCGACGTGATAACCGCTACACTACGGGACCTTCTACGTTCTAAACGTATGGGAGTTAACGGGATCGAACCGCTGACCCTCTGCTTGTAAGGCAGATGCTCTCCCAGCTGAGCTAAACTCCCTCTCTAGCTAAGCGACTACCATATCTCACAGGGGGCAACCCCCAACTACTTCCGGCGTTCTAGGGCTTAACTACTGTGTTCGGCATGGGTACAGGTGTATCTCCTAGGCTATCGTCACTTAACTATCTTCTGAGTATTTACACACTCAAAATTGAATATCATATCAATTCGTCACAAGTCTTCCTTACGCTGTAAGCTCGTTGAATCTTTTTTTCTTTGGATAAGTCCTCGAGCGATTAGTATTGGTCCGCTCCATTGCTCACACAACTTCCACTCCCAACCTATCTACCTGATCTTCTCTCAGGGCTCTTACTAACTGAACGTTATGGGAAATCTCATCTTGAGGTGGGTTTCACACTTAGATGCTTTCAGCGTTTATCCCTTCCCTACATAGCTACCCAGCGATGCCTCTGGCGAGACAACTGGTACACCAGCGGTAAGTCCACTCTGGTCCTCTCGTACTAGGAGCAGATCCTCTCAAATTTCCTACGCCCGCGACGGATAGGGACCGAACTGTCTCACGACGTTCTGAACCCAGCTCGCGTGCCGCTTTAATGGGCGAACAGCCCAACCCTTGGGACCGACTACAGCCCCAGGATGCGACGAGCCGACATCGAGGTGCCAAACCTCCCCGTCGATGTGAACTCTTGGGGGAGATAAGCCTGTTATCCCCAGGGTAGCTTTTATCCGTTGAGCGATGGCCCTTCCATGCGGAACCACCGGATCACTAAGCCCGACTTTCGTCCCTGCTCGAGTTGTTGCTCTCGCAGTCAAGCTCCCTTATACCTTTACACTCTACGATTGATTTCCAACCAATCTGAGGGAACCTTTGGGCGCCTCCGTTACCTTTTAGGAGGCGACCGCCCCAGTCAAACTGCCCGTCAGACACTGTCTCCGATAGGGATCACCTATCCGGGTTAGAGTGGCCATAACACAAGGGTAGTATCCCAACAACGCCTCCATCGAAACTGGCGTCCCGATCTCTTAGGCTCCTACCTATCCTGTACATGTGGTACAGACACTCAATATCAAACTGCAGTAAAGCTCCATGGGGTCTTTCCGTCCTGTCGCGGGTAACCTGCATCTTCACAGGTACTAAAATTTCACCGAGTCTCTCGTTGAGACAGTGCCCAAATCATTACGCCTTTCGTGCGGGTCGGAACTTACCCGACAAGGAATTTCGCTACCTTAGGACCGTTATAGTTACGGCCGCCGTTTACTGGGGCTTCAATTCAGATCTTCGCGTTACCGCTAAACCCTCCTCTTAACCTTCCAGCACCGGGCAGGCGTCACCCCCTATACATCATCTTACGATTTAGCAGAGAGCTGTGTTTTTGATAAACAGTTGCTTGGGCCTATTCACTGCGGCTCAGTCTAACTGAGCACCCCTTCTCCCGAAGTTACGGGGTCATTTTGCCGAGTTCCTTAACGAGAGTTCTCTCGCTCACCTGAGGCTACTCGCCTCGACTACCTGTGTCGGTTTGCGGTACGGGTAGAGTATGATACATCGCTAGAAGCTTTTCTTGGCAGTGTGACATCACTCACTTCGCTACTATACTTCGCTCCCCATCACAGCTCAACGTTATAGGTATAAGCATTTGACTCATACCACGCCTTACTGCTTGGCCGGACTCTTCCAGTCGTCCGGTTGAGTTAGCCTACTGCGTCCCTCCATCACTTCATACTCTAGTACAGGAATATCAACCTGTTGGCCATCGGATACACCTTTCGGTCTCTCCTTAGGTCCCGACTAACCCAGGGCGGACGAGCCTTCCCCTGGAAACCTTAGTCTTACGGTGGATGGGATTCTCACCCATCTTTCGCTACTCATACCGGCATTCTCACTTCTATGCGTTCCAGCGCTCCTCACGGTACACCTTCGCCACACATAGAACGCTCTCCTACCATACCTATATTTAGGTATCCACAGCTTCGGTAAATTGTTTTAGCCCCGGTACATTTTCGGCGCAGGGTCACTCGACTAGTGAGCTATTACGCACTCTTTGAATGAATAGCTGCTTCTAAGCTAACATCCTAGTTGTCTGTGCAACCCCACATCCTTTTCCACTTAACAATTATTTTGGGACCTTAGCTGGTGGTCTGGGCTGTTTCCCTTTCGACTACGGATCTTAGCACTCGCAGTCTGACTGCCGATTATATCTCGTTGGCATTCGGAGTTTATCTGAGATTGGTAATCCGAGATGGACCCCTCACCCAAACAGTGCTCTACCTCCAAGAGACTTAACATCGACGCTAGCCCTAAAGCTATTTCGGAGAGAACCAGCTATCTCCAAGTTCGTTTGGAATTTCTCCGCTACCCACAAGTCATCCAAGCACTTTTCAACGTGCCCTGGTTCGGTCCTCCAGTGCGTTTTACCGCACCTTCAACCTGCTCATGGGTAGGTCACATGGTTTCGGGTCTATAACATGATACTAATTCGCCCTATTCAGACTCGGTTTCCCTACGGCTCCGTCTCTTCAACTTAACCTCGCATCATATCATAACTCGCCGGTTCATTCTACAAAAGGCACGCTCTCACCCATTAACGGGCTCGAACTTGTTGTAGGCACACGGTTTCAGGTTCTATTTCACTCCCCTCCCGGGGTGCTTTTCACCTTTCCCTCACGGTACTGGTTCACTATCGGTCACTAGGGAGTATTTAGGGTTGGGAGATGGTCCTCCCAGATTCCGACGGGATTTCGCGTGTCCCGCCGTACTCAGGATTCTGCTAGGTACAGACTCTGTTTCGAATACGAGGCTTTTACTCTCTTTGGCTCTACTTCCCAGTAGATTCTTCTACAAAATCTGAGTCCACATTGCAGTCCTACAACCCCGAAGAGTAAACTCTTCGGTTTGCCCTCCTGCCGTTTCGCTCGCCGCTACTCAGGCAATCGCTTTTGCTTTCTCTTCCTGCAGCTACTTAGATGTTTCAGTTCACTGCGTCTTCCTTCGCATGACCTTAACAGTCATGGATAACATGCATTACATGTTGGGTTCCCCCATTCGGACATCCCTGGATCATCGCTTACTTACAGCTCCCCAAGGCATTTCGTCGTTAGTCACGTCCTTCTTCGGCTCCTAGTGCCAAGGCATCCACCGTGCGCCCTTATTAACTTAACCTTATTTTTAACCTAATTCTTTCAAATTAGAAAACTCATTAATTCACAGCGTTTTCGGTTTATTTTCTTGTTACTATTTGATATAGATATTCAATTTTCAATGTGCAAATCTCTACAACTATTTCCAGTTGTATGGAGCCTAGCGGGATCGAACCGCTGACCTCCTGCGTGCAAAGCAGGCGCTCTCCCAGCTGAGCTAAGGCCCCACAAGACCTCTCAAAATTAAAGAAGACTACGTACAGAGTTCCGTTTCCTTAGAAAGGAGGTGATCCAGCCGCACCTTCCGATACGGCTACCTTGTTACGACTTCACCCCAATCATCTATCCCACCTTAGGCGGCTGGCTCCTAAAAGGTTACCTCACCGACTTCGGGTGTTACAAACTCTCGTGGTGTGACGGGCGGTGTGTACAAGGCCCGGGAACGTATTCACCGCGGCGTGCTGATCCGCGATTACTAGCGATTCCGACTTCATGTAGGCGAGTTGCAGCCTACAATCCGAACTGAGACTGGCTTTAAGAGATTAGCTTGCCGTCACCGACTTGCGACTCGTTGTACCAGCCATTGTAGCACGTGTGTAGCCCAGGTCATAAGGGGCATGATGATTTGACGTCATCCCCACCTTCCTCCGGTTTATTACCGGCAGTCTCGCTAGAGTGCCCAACTCAATGATGGCAACTAACAATAAGGGTTGCGCTCGTTGCGGGACTTAACCCAACATCTCACGACACGAGCTGACGACAACCATGCACCACCTGTCACCTCTGTCCCGAAGGAAAACTCTATCTCTAGAGCGATCAGAGGGATGTCAAGACCTGGTAAGGTTCTTCGCGTTGCTTCGAATTAAACCACATGCTCCACCGCTTGTGCGGGCCCCCGTCAATTCCTTTGAGTTTCAACCTTGCGGTCGTACTCCCCAGGCGGAGTGCTTAATGCGTTAGCTACGGCACTGAATCCCGGAAAGGACCCAACACCTAGCACTCATCGTTTACGGCGTGGACTACCAGGGTATCTAATCCTGTTCGCTCCCCACGCTTTCGAGACTCAGCGTCAGTTACAGACCAGAGAGCCGCTTTCGCCACCGGTGTTCCTCCATATATCTACGCATTTCACCGCTACACATGGAATTCCACTCCCCCCTTCTGCACTCAAGTTCGACAGTTTCAAAAGCATACTATGGTTGAGCCACAGCCTTTTACTTCTGACTTATCAAACCGCCTGCTCTCGCTTTACGCCCAATAAATCCGGACAACGCTCGGGACCTACGTATTACCGCGGCTGCTGGCACGTAGTTAGCCGTCCCTTTCTGGTAAGATACCGTCATACAATGGACTTTCCACTCCCATCGCTGTTCTTCTCTTACAACAGAGCTTTACGATCCGAAAACCTTCTTCACTCACGCGGCGTTGCTCGGTCAGGGTTGCCCCCATTGCCGAAGATTCCCTACTGCTGCCTCCCGTAGGAGTCTGGGCCGTGTCTCAGTCCCAGTGTGGCCGATCACCCTCTCAGGTCGGCTATGTATCGTCGCCTTGGTGAGCCGTTACCCCACCAACTAGCTAATACAACGCAGGTCCATCTGGTAGTGATGCAATTGCATCTTTTAAATGCTTACCATGCAGTTAGCACTCTTATGCGGTATTAGCTATCGTTTCCAATAGTTATCCCCCGCTACCAGGCAGGTTACCTACGCGTTACTCACCCGTTCGCAACTCCTCCGCTCGGTGCAAGCACCAAGCTTCAGCGTTCTACTTGCATGTATTAGGCACGCCGCCAGCGTTCGTCCTGAGCCAGGATCAAACTCTCATTAATAGTTTGAGTCTTCACTCATTCTGTTCACCGACAGATTTATTTCTTTTGTTCATTGACGGTTTATGTTTCCATAAACCACCCTGCACGTTTGGTTCGTCTTCTTTAATTTTCAAAGGTCTTGTCTGTCGCTCTCTCAAGCGACAACTATATCAGTATATCACTTCTTCAATTCCTTGTCAACACTTTTTTGAAACTTTTTTTAATTTTTTTCATCTTTTTTGTCTCTCCGGGAATTTTCCGTGGCTGTTCTGCGTCAGCTATCCTAATATACTACATTTGACCTTCGATTGTCAAGAACTTTTTTCTTTTTTTTTCTAATCTTCTAAATAGACCCGTAACTCGCGTAACATCTTCCGACGCCCTTTGAAGTTCCTCCCGCTTATGAGGAGTTCATATTGGCCAACTTCTTCTTCACTTAGTTGGGAACGATAGCTACTTAGTCTGTCGCGGAGACAGATTAACTCATCTGTAACTAAGCCGCCGCTCCCTAGCTTATGCGATACTTCTCCTATTTCCTCATAGCTCATCCGGTCAAACTTCCGTTTCTGGCTTTCTTGTTTCCGAATGATGTCTTTGATGTAATTGCGGAATTTTACTTTATAATACCGATATAAGCGACTAGGGTCCTCTTCTATCCCTGCCTCGCGCTCTAGTAAGCAATACAATATATACATCCCTTCTTGATCCCAGTCGCTGACCTCCCAGCTCTTAATATAGTATTCCTTCCGGGCTTTCACTACTATCGGGCGTACTTGTAAATAGAGTCTCTTAAAGTCCATCCTGCTTCTCCTTTCATTCTTCTATCTCTAATTTACCAAATCGATACAAGATAGAAAAGGACTTTTTTGTCCTATACAAATTTAGGGAAAAATGAGCCGAGCAAATCTACTGCAGAGATTATAGGGATTTTTAGTAACCGCACAATTACAAGGTGTATAAAAAACGTTTCAAAGTTTTGATTGTCTCTGGAATGTTTTTATATTTGCACTTTTCCTGAATATATTATCCTGCCGTAAATAAGCCTCTCGAATCCCCTTTTTAGCGAGCGTCGCCTCGTTCGGTAGATTGTCTAGAAGATAGGCCATATATTTCTCCGTATTGAGAGCAGGTCACTTAGCTGTCTCCACTAAACTCATGATAATGACAGATGCTTTAACTTCCTAAAAAATTTGAGAACTTCCATCTCATGACCAGAGACTTAATCGCCGTTTTGCTATTACTTATTCAAAATCAAAAATAGCGATTTTGTGGCTTTCTTAGATCCTTCGGATATAAACGGTCTACTGTTTATAATTGTTCATCTCATTTACTGAAAAAACTTCCCAATTGATTCACTTCGCCTACTCCATTTAATACTCTATATAAATCAAAATCTGATTATTCCACAATTGAGAATTGTGGAAGGCTGAAAATCGAACGAGCTTGGCTCGTCTCCACTGTGCCACTAGTTCTGACTAATGTTAGCTGAGGATTATGACATAATCCTTATTTCCAACCTTCAACAGTCCCCCGGACTGTTGAAGCAAGGTGAGGCAACAACATCAGACTTTGATTTTTGACGAGTATTATTCCTGCAATTTGTCGTCCTATTTAGAGACAAAAAGAGCCTCAATTGGCTCTTTTTACGTATTAGCCGACTGAACCTTCCATTTCATAAGCAATCAAGCGGTTGAGCTCAACTGCGTATTCCATTGGAAGTTCTTTGGTGAATGGCTCCACAAAGCCCATGACAATCATCTCTGTAGCTTCACCTTCTGACAGACCACGGCTCATGAGGTAGTAGAGTTGTTCTTCAGAAATCTTAGATACTTTAGCTTCGTGCTCCAAGGCCACTTGCGAATTGTGGATTTCATTGAAAGGAATGGTATCTGATTTTGAAATATCATCCATGATAATGGTATCACACTCGATATGGCTGACTGATTTTTTAGAATTCCGTGCAAAAGTGACTTGCCCACGGTAGTTTACCTCTCCACCACCTTTGGCAATGGATTTGGACACAATTGATGAGCTAGTATGCGGCGCATTATGAATCATCTTAGCACCTGTATCTTGGTGTTGTCCCGTATTAGCAAAAGCGATAGACAGCATGGTCCCACGCGCTCCTTCACCATCCAAGTAAACAGATGGATATTTCATGGTGGTTTTAGCCCCAAGGTTGCCATCAATCCACTCCACTGTCGCATCTTTCATCGCACGAGCACGTTTGGTAACAAGGTTATAGACATTGTCAGACCAGTTCTGAATTGTTGTATAGCGCATGTAGGCTCCATCAAGGGCAAAGATTTCAACAATCGCTGCATGCAAACTATCACTTGAATAGGTCGGCGCTGTACACCCTTCAACGTAATGCACACTTGCCCCCTCATCGACGATAATCAAGGTTCGCTCAAACTGTCCGGTACTTTCGTTATTGATTCGGAAATAAGTCTGCAAAGGAATATCACATTTGACACCTTTTGGCACATAGATAAAGGTTCCCCCAGACCATACTGCACTGTTTAGGGCAGCTAATTTATTATCCGTTGGTGGCACTAATTTGGCAAAATACTGCTTGAACAAATCAGGGTATTCTTTCAAAGCTGAATCGGTATCCGTAAAGATAATGCCCAACTTCTCAAATTCTTCTTTCATATTGTGGTAAACCACTTCTGATTCGTACTGAGCAGCAGCACCTGCAAGATAAGCACGTTCTGCTTCTGGAATTCCGATGCGTTCAAAAGTTTCCTTGATTTTCTCAGGCACCTCATCCCATGAACGAGCTGGTTTGTCAGATGCCTTTTGGTAGTAAATCAAGTCATCAAAATCAATCTCAGACAAGTCTGCTCCCCAGGTTTCAAGGGGCATTTTTTTGAAAGCCTCATACGATTTCAACCGAAATTCTAACATCCATTCTGGCTCGTTTTTCGCCGCAGATAAGGCTCGAATTACGTCTTCGTTCAATCCTTTTCCAGTTGACATAATAGGCTCTACATCATCATGAAAACCGAATTTGTATTCACCGAGGTCAATCGGTTTTGGTTCTACTCTTTCCTCTGTCATTCTTTCCTCCTCTATTTCTTTGAGATTTTTCTACTCTTCATTTAAGCCTTTTTTTAGTGCATTCCAGGCCAAGGTCGCACATTTTACTCGCTGTGGAAATTTAGCAACACCTGCTAGAAAGGCAGCATCTCCTAAGTCTTTTTGGCGTACATCTGTCTTTCCTTGAACCATTTCAGAAAAGACCTGGGCTAATTCCAGCACTTCTGTCTTCGTTTTTCCTAACACCAAATCTGTCATCATACTAGCTGAAGCGGTCGAAATGGTGCAACCTGCATTGACAAAGGCAATATCTTGAATGGTTTCACCAGTTTCATCTAATTGCAGCGACAAGTTAATCACATCGCCACAAGTGGGATTGTTCAAATCCACCTGATGAGCCCCAGCGATTTCCCCTTGATGATGAGGATGTTTGGAATGGTCTGCTACCACAGCCATATAAAGGCTCTCTAATTTAGAAAGTGCCATTGAAAAACTCCTTTGTCTTTTCCAGTGCTTCAAGCAATCGATCGCAGTCTTCCTTGGTATTATAAAGAGAAAAACTAGCACGAACCGTTGACTGCACACCCAAATAAGCTAGAAGCGGTTGAGCACAATGATGACCTGCTCGCACAGCTACTCCCTCATAGTCCAGTGCCGTTGCTACATCATGCGGATGCAATCCCTTTATATTAAACGAGATGACGCCTGAACGTTTTGCCAAGTCTGTCGGACCATAGATTTCAATCCCCTCCATGGTCTGTAATTTGGGAAATATATAGGCTAGCAAATCTGCTTCGTGTGCTGCAATGTCCTCCATCCCCACTTCTTCCAGATAGTCGATTGCCTTAGCTAGCCCAATCGCTCCTGCCATATTGGGCGTACCAGCTTCGAATTTCCAAGGTAATTCCTTCCACGTAGCAGATTGCTCATAAACAAAATCAATCATTTCTCCGCCAAATTCTACTGGTTCCATTTGGGAGAGCCATTTTTCTTTCCCATAGAGAACACCAATTCCTGTCGGACCCAGCATCTTATGACCTGAAAAAGCAAAGAAATCCACATCTAAATCCAATACATCAATAGACATGTGTGGAATGGACTGGGCTCCATCTACTACCATAATGGCATCAACTTCGTGCGCCAATCGAGTAATTTCTTTGATTGGATTGATGGTTCCTAGGACATTGGAGACATGGGCCAAAGAGACAAATCTTGTTTTTGGTGATAGTTTGGACTGCAAATCCTCCATATCTAAGAGCCCGTCTTTCAGATAGACATAGACCAACTTTGCTCCCGTCTTTCGACAAGCTTCTTGCCAGGGGATAATATTGGCATGGTGTTCCATAATGGAGATCAAGACCTCATCCTCTGGTTGCAAGATTTGGGCTGCAAAATGTGCCACCCAATTGAGACTTGTCGTAGTCCCTCTTGTAAAAAGTACTTCCTTGGTTGATTTGGCATGGATAAATTGTCGCACGCGCTCCCGTGCTGCCTCATAGCGGCTAGTCGCACGTTCCGCTAAGGTATGCACACCTCGGTGAACATTGGCATTATCCGTCTGGTAATAGTTTAGGATTTCTTCTAAAACAACTTGGGGTTTCTGCGTCGTTGCAGCATTGTCTAGATAGACCAAGGGCTCATCATGGACCAACTGGTCTAGGATTGGAAACTCTTTTTTGAGGGCATGGCTATCTACTGACATCTCTCTTACCTCTTGCTTAGCTTTTCTTCAATTCCGTCAATCATTTCATTACGGACTTCTTTTACAGGAATTTCCGTAATAACTGCTCCTAGGAAACCACGTACAACCAAACGTTCGGCTGTTGCTTTATCCAAACCACGGCTCATGAGATAGTACATGTCCTCTGGATCGACCTGTCCGATAGAAGCAGCGTGCCCTGCTGTAACATCATTTTCATCAATTAAAAGAATCGGATTGGCATCGCTTCGTGCCTGGTCAGACAGCATCAAGACCCGACTTTCTTGCTGGGCATCCGCTCCCTTAGCACCTTTAATAATGTGTCCAATTCCGTTGAAGGTCAGCGTTCCTTTTTCTAAAATCACCCCGTGTTGGAGGATATTTCCGATCGAATTGCGACCATAGTTGGTTACACGAGTATCAATCCCCTGCACTTGCTTGCCACTTGACAGTGCAACGACCTTCATATCTGCATGGCTGCCATCTCCATACAAATCACTATCAAAGTCAGCAATGACATTGCCTTCATTCATCACTCCAATCGCCCAGTCAATGCTGGCATTGTTTGCCAATGACCCACGACGACTCATATAGGTTGTTACATGCTGTCCCAAACGGTCAATCGCCGCAAATTTAATCTGACTGCCAGCTCCTGCAATGACTTCCACTGTGATATTGGCCGTTGCTTGCTTGCTACCATCTCCGATACTTTCAAAACGTTCTAAATAGTCTAACTTAGCATTCTTCCCTGTAATCACTAAAACATGCTTGTTAAACGGCACATCGCTTTCGCTATCTTGGTAGAAAATTCCTTCGACTGGCACCTTGATTTCGACATTGTCAGGGACATACAAGACCGATCCGCTATTAAAATAAGCGGTATGGTAGGCTGCAAGTTTGTCCTCATCATAGGCTACTGCCTTGGTAAAGTACTGCTCCATGACTTCTGGAATTTCTTCCAAAGCGGTGTAAAAATCTGTGAAAATCACGCCTGCCTCTGCCAATTCTGGAGACAATTGTTCAAAAACAGTCTGAGTTCCGACTTGAACTAACTTGGGATTATCACCTAAAGCTGTAAAATCAGGAACATTGCTCGTTGCTTCAGATTCTGTTATACTTCCATCTCCAAGATTCCAACGGTGGAATTTCACCCGTTCAATCTTTGGTAGATCTAATGTGTCTATTTTTTCAAAAGCTGCTTGCCGAAGATTACTCAACCAAGCTGGTTCTGCGTGTGCTTGTGAAAACAGTTTAATGGCTTCTTTGGTCATTATTTTCTCCTTTCTGAACAAGTTTCGCCTTAAACTTCCTCTTCGTAAGTCAAGCCTAGTTCTTCTGCAATTTTTGCATAACCTTCTTTTTCAAGACGAATCGCAAGTTCTGGACCACCTGATAGAACCACGCGTCCTTCCATCATAATGTGAACCACATCTGGTGTAATGTAGTTTAACAACCGTTGGTAGTGGGTAATAATCATGGCACCAAAGCCTTCTCCACGCATGGCATTTACCCCTTTTGAAACCACTTTAAGGGCGTCGATGTCAAGACCTGAGTCGATTTCATCAAGAAGAGCAAAGGTTGGCTCTAACATCAAGAGTTGTAGAATTTCATTGCGTTTTTTCTCACCACCAGAGAAGCCTTCATTGAGGTAGCGCTCTGCCATTTCTTCTTTCATGTTGAGCAATTCCATTTTCTCATCGAGTTTGGTAATGAAATCACGGACAGAAATTTTCTCATCCTCTTCTTTTCCAGCATTCATGGCTGCACGTAGAAATTCTGCATTGGTAATGCCTGGGATTTCACTTGGGTATTGCATAGCAAGAAAGAGCCCCATACGAGCACGCTCATCAACTTCTAACTCCAAGACATTCACGCCATCAAGTAAGACCTCTCCTTGAGTGACTTCGTAGTTAGGATTTCCCATGATGGCTGCTGAAAGGGTGGATTTCCCTGTTCCATTTGGTCCCATAATGGCTGCAACTTCCCCTGTTTTCAAGGTCAAGTTAACCCCTTTTAAAATTTCTTTTCCCTCGATTGCCACATGCAAATCTTTGATTTCTAATACTGACATAGGTACCTCCATTTAGTTTTTATCTGATTTATTATACCAAAAAAGAGCCTGATTGGCTCCTTCTTTGTTTAGAAACATTCTTATTTTCTTGATTTCCGTTTTTCCTTCCTCTTCATGAGATATTCTTGACGTACATCACTGTTTCCAATAAAACGCAAGATATTCAGAATGGGTGTTCGATTTTCACCAAAAATTCCAATTAGTTCACTGAGAATTTCCACTCCAAATAGCAGAGCAAATAAGAGCAAGACCCCACCTACCCTGCTTGATACATTTAATAGCAGAGAAGTTAGAGAAAAAATAAAGGATATGGCATAAATGACTAAGACAGTCCCCCGATGCGTCAATCCAAGCGACAAGAGACGGTGGTGCAAGTGCATGCGGTCTGCTTCATAGATTTTTTGACCGGACAAGGTTCTTCGAATAATCGCCACCACCGTATCCGTAATGGGAACTCCTAAAATAATCATAGGAGTCACCACAGCAACTGCTGTCGAATTCTTCAGGCCCTGCAAAGACAGAACTCCAATCATAAATCCGATAAATAACGCCCCTGTATCCCCTACGTAAATAATTGCTGGATTGTAATTATAGGGAAGAAAGCCAGCTATTGCAGCAACCAAGACAAAGACTGTTAGGGTCAAGTAAATATTGCTATCATGTAGGAAAAAATAGGAAACAATCCCCATGGTCGTCAGGGAAATAATCGACACCCCAGACACCAGTCCATCCAAACCGTCAATCAGATTGACCGCATTGGTAATCGCTACAATCCAGAGAATCGTTAGAAAAAAAGCAAGCCAGGTCGGAAAATGCAACATCGGCCCACCAAAGGGAATTTTAAAATTATCAAAATGAAAATCCGTAAAGAACCAAATAATCATTGCTGCAAGAAGCATCCCCGTTAATTTGGGCAGAGGACGCAGTTCCTTAATATCATCAAGTAGACCTGTCGCAATGATGATACCGCCAGCAATGATAACTGGGAGTATATACTCCAAATAGGTCCCTCGAGGTTGCACATACGTCACGATAGGGGCCAAAAAACAGGTTGTTCCTAATAAAAAAGCGATAAAAATCGCTAGCCCCCCTGCAGTTGGCATCGGCACCTTGTTGATACGACGAGCATTGGGATTATCCACTGCACCAATCCGAAATGCTAAGAAGCGGACCAGAGGTGTTGCAATAATTGATACAATCATAGTCGAAATAACGACAATGATATACTTCAAAGCAAATGGAATCATGCTAAGTTCACCTTCCCAAGCTCATCAATAGCACCAACTGGAAGCAGGAGAACCCCATGCTCTTGCAGGACAGCACGTGAGATTGACGTATCATCTGCATGCTCCAGCATTCGTGACAAGATATAGTCTGGGTAGCGTGTTGAACGATTTTCAATATTGATCAAAACTGTCATATAGTAGCGTTCATTCATCTTGTACAATTCTGATTCTTCAACTGTAAAATCAACAAGGGACACAAACTGAACAGCCTCCTGAAGACTTGCAAAATCAAGAATGTAATAGATATAATTGCGAACTTCTACGTCCTCTTCGTCATCAAATTCCGTTTCCTCTACCTGCTCCAAATGTTGAACTGCTCGATTATCCCCTACGCTCTTTTCACGAATCGTTTTCTCAAGTGTCTTCAAAAATTCATCTGGTGTCATTTGTGACAGCTCATCTAAATCGGCCATATCCGCAAAATCATCAAAATTCAATTGCTGATCAATATCTGATTTCGTTACAAAAATATCCACCTTATCTGGTTTTGGCGTCACACGAAAACTCAGCATCCCACTTTCACGGAAGGTTACTGGTAATTCTAGTTCATCTAGCACGGCATAGAAAAATTCTTCTGTTTTTTCCTGTGGTACTAGAAAATCCGCCAATTCCATTCCACGCTCTTCCAAATCTTCCATCTTTATTGTGATTTTCAAGGTGGAATCACTAATTTGTTTCATCTTCATCTCATTACCTCATACTCTTCCAAGCTCTATCGAACAATACATTCGAACATACCATATTTCATCCATTATACAAAAAAATAGATTCTTTTACAAAAGAAAAGAGAGAGGAGCTCTCCCAGAACGTAGACAAACCCTACTAGAGATAGAAAAATTTTTATTTTTGGGGTTAACTACCATACAACAGAAATTCTTAGAAATGCTGATATAGCTGTATTGTTAAGAGTTTTTTTATTTCTCAAGTAAAAGAAAAAAGATTGAAGAAAATTGTCCAAAATGGACTTTTTCTTCAATCTGAGAGAGAGGACCTCTCCTTTCGTTATCGTAACCTGTTGGTTTATTGAACAATTTCGAATCTCCTACTCCTAAAATAAGAAGTTGTAACGAACTATATTTCCTAAAAAATAAGCGTGATGAGATAGTAAATCACTAAAATTGTTCCTAGAGCGATGCGATACTTTCCAAAAAAGGTAAAGTCATGTTTTTTTACATAGTCTGTCAAGAAACGAATCACTACAAGCGAGATGAGAAAGGCTGTTACCATCGCTACTAATAGTAACATCCATTGTCCAGCTGTCACACTTAAACCTTTCACAAGCAGTTTAATCACCTTTAAAAAGCTGGCACCAAACATGATTGGAATCCCTAAGAAAAAGGTGAATTCTGTTGCTACCGCACGACTCGTACCTAAAAGAATACCACCAATGATTGTTGCCCCTGATCGACTGGTCCCCGGAATCAAAGCAAGGACCTGGAACAAGCCAATCGAAAGCGCTGTCGCATACGACATCTTCGCTAAAGAAGTTACATTTGGTTGACGGTTTTGCTGTCTTTTTTCGACATAGATAAAGGCTACACCATATACAATCAGCATCATGGCAACGACGATAAAGTTGTGTAAGTGATCGTCTAACCAATCATCAAATAAAAACCCTACAACTACAGCTGGAAAAGCTGCAATCGCCACTTTTGCCCATAATTGCCATGTCAGCCGAATCTGACGATCTGTCTTTCCAGCTTGAAAGGGATTCAGACGGTCAAAATAAAGAACCATAACTGCTAATATTGCCCCCAGCTGAATGACAACATTAAACATGGACGTAAAATCTGCACTGACATTTTTAAAGGAAATAAACTCCTGTATCAAAATCAAATGCCCTGTACTTGATATCGGCAACCATTCGGTTACACCCTCTATAATCCCAAAGAAAATCGCTTTTATAATCTCAACAAACATGTCTGACTCCTTTACATTTCTTTCTCATTATATCACAAATCAGAATGGAACCGCTAAATTTTCAATTAGTTTGCAATTTGTCAGAATTTTTTATACAATATAACTACTTTTGAAAAAGGAGAGATTATGAAAAAACGATTGTTACTTCTATTTGCACTACTTTTCGGTACTTTCTTTATCCGTACTGGTGTAAGCGCAGATGAATACTTACGTGTCGGAATGGAAGCGGCCTACGCACCATTCAACTGGACACAAGAAACAGATGACAACGGAGCTGTTCCCATTGAAGGAACCACTCAATTCGCGAATGGTTATGATGTTCAAGTTGCCAAAAAAATCGCGGACAAAATGGACAAAAAGGTACTGGTCGTCAAAACAAAATGGGAAGGGCTAGTGCCAGCACTTACTTCTGGAAAAATCGATATGATTATCGCAGGAATGAGCCCAACAGAGGAACGCAAAAAAGAAATCGCCTTTTCTTCCAGTTACTATACCTCTATTCCTACACTCGTTGTCCGTTCAGATAGTAAATGGGCAGACGCAACTAGTCTTGCTGAGTTTGCAGGTGCTAAAATCACAGCTCAACAAGGTGTCTATCTTTATAACTTAATTGATCAAATAAACGGCGTTGACAAGCAAACTGCTATAGGAGATTTTTCTCAAATTCGTCAAGCACTCGAAGCTGGAATCATTGATGCCTATGTTTCAGAAAGACCAGAAGCTCGGACCGCCCAAGAAGCAAATCCTGCTTTTAAAATGGTTGAACTGACAACTGGCTTTGAGACACAGGCAGAAGATGTGACCATTGCTGTTGGAATGCGGAAAGACGATGCCCGTATCGCACAGGTCAACCAAGTTTTAGAAGCCTTTACTGAAAAAGAGCAACTCGCACTCATGGATGATATGATTGAAAATCAGCCAGTTGAAAAAAGCGAGACAACTGAAAAGCCCTCTTTCTTTGCCCAAGTATGGAATATCCTTGTGAACAACTGGCCACAATTACTCCGTGGAACAGGCATGACCTTACTCATTTCGATTTTGGGAACAATTATCGGTACTGCAATTGGCTTACTCATCGGAGTTTTCCGTACTGCTCCACAAGCAACAAATAAAGGACTTGCTTTGCTCCAAAAAGCCCTTGCCATTCTCATCAATATCTACATTGAAATCTTCCGTGGCACACCGATGATTGTACAATCCATGGTCATCTACTACGGAACCGCTCAAGCATTTGGTTTGAATCTCGACCGAACTCTGGCTGCCATTTTCATCGTATCTATCAATACAGGTGCTTACATGAGTGAGATTGTTCGTGGAGGAATCTTTGCCGTCGATAAAGGACAATTTGAAGCTGCTACAGCTCTTGGCTTTACCCATAACCAAACCATGCGTAAAATTGTCTTACCACAAGTCATTCGCAACATCTTACCTGCTACCGGTAATGAGTTCGTCATCAACATCAAGGATACTTCTGTATTGAACGTTATCTCAGTGGTAGAACTCTACTTCTCTGGAAATACTGTCGCAACGCAGACTTATCAATACTTCCAGACCTTTACTGTTATCGCTATTATCTACTTTATCTTGACTTTTACAGTTACTCGAATTCTACGCTTAATTGAAAAACGCTTTGACACAGATACCTACACAACTGGTGCTAATCAAATGCAAACGGAGGTGCTTCATGACTAATACGATTTTAGAAATCAATCATCTAAAAAAGGCATTTGGCCAAAATGTAGTGCTACGAGACATTTCAATGACAGTAAAAAAAGGAGAGGTCATCTCCATCATCGGCTCTTCTGGATCTGGAAAATCGACCTTTTTACGGTCAATTAATCTGTTAGAAACGCCTAGTGAAGGGGAAATCCTCTACCATGGACAAAATGTTTTGGAAAAAGGCTATGATTTGACAAGTTACCGTGAAAAGCTTGGGATGGTCTTTCAATCCTTTAATCTGTTTAACAACTTGAATGTCCTAGAAAACGCTATTGTCGCCCAAACAACAGTCTTAAAACGTAGCCGTGCAGAGGCAGAAACCATTGCCAAAGAAAATCTAAATAAGGTCGGAATGACAGAGCAATACTGGACTGCCAAGCCAAGCCAGTTATCTGGTGGTCAAAAGCAGCGGGTCGCCATCGCACGGGCTCTTTCTGTCAATCCAGAAGTTATCCTCTTTGATGAGCCAACTTCTGCCCTTGACCCTGAAATGGTTGGAGAAGTTTTAAAAACAATGCAAGACCTAGCTAAATCAGGATTAACCATGATTATCGTAACCCATGAAATGGAATTTGCCCGTGACGTTTCAGACCGTGTCATTTTTATGGATAAGGGAGTAATTGCTGAAGAAGGGACTCCTCAACAAATCTTTGAAAATCCTCAGGAAGTAAGGACACAAGAATTCTTACAACGCTTCCGTGGGCATACTCTATAAAATAAAAATCAACTAGGCTTCCTAGTTGATTTTTTTATACGAAGTAAAAGAGGAGCTTAAACCTCCTCTTTTTGGTACCCAAAATTAGTTCTCAAATTTTTTATGGTTTTTATCATAAAAATCAATAAGTCCCAAAGCGGTAGCAAATGAAATATTATCAATTTTTGCACGACCTTGTGCAAGAGCGATAACTGACATTTCACGTGCATTTGTCTCTTTACTAATGCGGTACCCAGTAATCTTCTTTTCGCGTACCCAACCGACAACTGCGGCCACTTTTTCATAACTAGTCATGAGAAACCCCTTTCTTTATTATTCGTTCACTTCAGTCTATTATATATAGCCTGATTTGTCAAGTAAAAAGTGCTATAAATAGGGATTATTTTGCTTTTAGGGCAGATAATATCTGAGTTCGGATGTCTTCCATCCCCTCAGGACTAGCTGGTAAGAAAATAGTACTATTTCCTGTATGTGAAAAGTTATTAAGGGTATCAAGATATTGGTTGGTCAAGAGGATGGACATAATCTGCTCTTCTGTTAATCCAATATCTGATTCTTTTAATTCCTTGATAGAATCTGCTAGACCATCTACAATGGCTTTTCGTTGTTGGGCAATCCCCACACCGTGAAGACGATCTTTTTCAGCTTCTGCTTCTGCTGCTGTGACAATTTTAATCTTGTCTGCTTCTGCCAATTCCTGAGCAGCGGCACGTTTTCGTTGCGCAGCATTAATTTCATTCATAGACTGCTTCACTTCTGCATCAGGCTCTACCTTGGTAATCAAGGTTTTTACGATAATATAACCATAAGTAGACATTTCTTCTGCTACTTGTTTTTGTACTTCAAGGGCGATTTCATCCTTTTTCTCAAACAGCTCGTCCAAGGTTAGCTTAGGGACAGAGGAGCGAAGAGCGTCTTCAATATACGACTTAATTTGCGCTTCTGGTCGAATCAACTTGTAGTAGGCATCGGTAACATTGTTTTCATTAACCCGGTACTGAGTGGCCACATTCATGGTCACAAAAACATTGTCTTGGGTCTTGGTTTCCACGACAATCTCACTTTGCAACAAGCGCAGTTGAATCCGAGCTGCAATATGGTCAATCCCAAACGGCAAGCGGAGATGAATCCCACTATTACTCAATTTTTGGTATTTCCCAAAACGTTCGATAATCACAACCGATTGCTGTCGGACAACATAGAGTGAGCTGAGGACAACTACTCCAACCAACAAAACAAGTAACACAAATACGATGCTAATAATACTAATCATCATAGAGCACCCTCCTTTTCTTTGTAGGATATTATACTCCTTTATTTGAGACTTATCAAGTAAAATGACGAAATTTCCTCAAACTATTTTACCACTTACACAAGAAGATTATATAAGGTTTCATTGCCGCGAAGATTGATAAAGGATGGATCAAACTTTTCCATGCGTTCAATCAATCCCGCATAATCATGCTTGTCACCTAAAGCCACCCCAATCAAGACCGGACCTGTTCCCTTGCTAGCACGCTTGATGTATTCAAAACGCGTAATATCATCATTTGGTCCCAAGATGTCTGTTACAAATTCTCGCAAAGCTCCGGGACGTTGAGGGAAATTGACAACGAAATAATGTTTGATTCCGTCATAAATCAGCGCCCGCTCTTCCATTTCTGGCATGCGGTTGATGTCGTTGTTCCCACCTGAGATAATACAGCAAACGGTCTTTCCTTTGATATACTCGCTTAAAACATCTAGGGCTGCAATACTAGCTGCACCTGCTGGTTCTGCCACAATTCCTTGTTTCGAATACAAATCAATTAAGGTTTCAGAAATCAAGCCTTCATCCACACCGATCAGATTTTCAACATGTCGGCGTGTCGCTTCGTAGGTTAATTGACCTACTTTTTGTACGGCAATACCGTCTGCAAATTTATCAATTTCCTTGAGCTTTACAGGACCCCCTGCTTCAAAGGCAGCCTTCATACTCCGAGCTCCTTCAGCTTCTACCCCGATGACTTCAATGGCTGGACTAGTTTCCTTGATATAGGTAGCAACTCCTGCAATTAAACCACCTCCGCCAACTGGTACTAAAACCGTATCAAAATCAATGGATTCACGCTCTGCTTCTTCCATGATTTCATAACCTACCGTACCTTGACCGGCCTGCACATGGATATCATCAAAAGGTGCAATGAAGGTCCGATTTTCACGCTCCGTAAAGTCCTGCGCTGCTTTAGCTGAAGCATCAAACGTATCTCCGACCAACTTGATCTCCACCATCTCACCACCAAAGAAACGAACTTGACCAATTTTTTGTTGAGGTGTGGTAATCGGCATAAAAATCGTTGCAGGAATTCCTAACTCATTACAGGTAAAGGCAACTCCTTGGGCATGATTTCCCGCACTGGCACAGACCACACCACGCTTACGCTCCTCTTCTTTCAGTTGCGAAATAGCGTAGTAGGCCCCACGAATTTTGAAAGAACGAACACGCTGGGCATTCTCTTTTTTGAGATAGATTTTCGCTCCATATTTTTCTGACAAATACGGGTCATAATCAAGTGGGGTATACACCACCACATCCTTTAATACCTTATGAGCACGTACAATGTCCTTAGCTGTTAACATAGTTTCTCCGTTTCTCCTTATCCATCCGTGAAAAAAGTGAGGAGCTGAGCATCTTGCTAGCCCCTTCCCTCACTTACTTTCTATCCTCATCAGATTATTGGGTATTTATAGTGGATTGAGAAAGGAATAGGACAAGGCAAGGAGCTGCAGATAGAACTGGCGTTCATCACAGCGACTTAACGATGTCCTAACCTTTATTCAATTCACTATATATCCTATCTGACTTGACCAAGCTCCATCTCAATTATAGATTTTGAAGGCATCGTCATCATTTTTACCAACAAATGGCATTGCTTTACGCAATTCAGCACCTACTTTTTCAATTTCAAGCTCCGCTGCTGCCTTGCGGTATTCTTCCATACGTGGACGACCTGCCTTATAGTCTTCAACAAAGTCATTGGCAAATTTACCTGATTGAATGTCTGCAAGAACAGCCTTCATGTTTTCTTTCACTTGGTCTGTAATCACACGTGGTCCTGATACATAATCCCCAAATTCTGCCGTATTTGAAATAGACTGGCGCATTTTCTTGAAACCACCTTCGTAAATCAAGTCTACAATCAATTTCATTTCATGCAATACTTCAAAATAGGCTAATTCTGGTGCATAACCTGCTTCTGTCAAGACTTCAAAACCTGCTTCCATCAAGGCAGTTAAGCCACCACAGAGAACAGCTTGCTCACCAAACAAGTCTTCTTCTGTTTCTTCCTTGAAGGTTGTTTCTAAAAGTCCAACACGGGCTGAACCAACACCTTTTGCCCAATCCATCGCAATGTGCTTGGCGTTACCCGTTGCATCTTGATAAACGGCATAGAGAGCTGGCACACCAAAACCTTCTTCAAAGGTACGACGCACCAAGTGACCTGGACCTTTCGGAGCACACATGAAAACATCAACATCTGCAGGAACTTTGATAAAGCCAAAATGAATGTTAAAGCCATGAGCAAAACCAAGGGCATTTCCTGCTTCCAAGTTTGGTGCCACTTCTTCTGCATACAAATCTGCTTGAATTTCATCTGGAGCAAGAATCATGATGACATCTGCTTGTTTTGCAGCTTCTGCTACCTCAAAGGTTTCAAAACCATCTTCTTTTGCCTTGTCAAATGACTTACCCGCACGAACACCAATAATAACATCATGCCCTGTATCACGCAAATTTTGCGCATGGGCATGTCCTTGCGAACCATATCCAATAACGGCGATTTTTTTGCCATCAAGTGCTGCTACTGTTACATCTTTTTCATATTGCATTTCTACTGCCATAATCTGTTCTCTCTTTTCTAGTTTATTTTCATTAAATTTACTATTTTTGGATATTTTCTTAACTGTACGAACGCAAGCAAACTTCTCCAAAGTCAGAGGTCAATTGCTCCTGTTCCAATTTCAGAGAGTATTAATCTCTACTAAATCCTGTCGCTCCTGTGCGAGCGATATTTTTAATTCCGTAAGGTTGAATGACTCTAAGAAGCGCTTCAATCTTATCTCCATCACCCGTCATCTGAATGGTAATCGAATGAGGGGCTACATCAACGACACTTGCTCGGAAAGGCTGAATAATGGCTAAAATTTCTGCTCTCTTAGCAGGCGGTGCTACTATTTTAACAAGAAGCACTTCACGTTCCAAGTGGGGAATATCCGTAATATCCCTGACACGCACTACGTCAATTAAGCGATTGAGTTGCTTGATGATTTGCTCGACTTCATCCATGGTCTTGACATCAATAATGACCGTCACCCTAGAAATTTCTGCTACTTCAGTTGGTCCCACTGAGATGGATTCAATATTAATCTGTCTACGAGATAGGACTCCTGTAAAGCGGTTCAATACCCCAGATGAATTTCTCAACTTTGCTGTTAGCATTCTACGCATGGAACTTCACCCCCAACATTTCTGCATTACTCTTGCCTGCTGGAACCATTGGTTGCACATGTTCTTTATTAGAAATATGAACTTCTAGTAAGAGCGGTCTATCTTCTTTTAGCACTTGTAAATCTTCAGCTAAAGTCGCTGGATCTGTACAACTTTCATAGCGAATGCCATAGGCTTCTGCTAATAAACGGAAATTCGGCTCTGCGTCAAAGACGGATTGACTGCGGCGTTCTTCATAGAAGGATTCTTGCCATTGACGCACCATCCCAAGCGAATGATTATTGAGCAGCACCACCTTAATAGGAACTCGGTAACCATTCAAAATGGCTAATTCTTGGTTGGTCATTTGGAAACCACCATCTCCAACGAAGAGAATGACTTCTCGCTCTGGATTGGCCAATTTTGCACCAATAGCTGCTGGAATCCCAAATCCCATCGTACCCATACCACCAGAAGTAATCAGCTGTCTCGCATGTTTGTAAGGATAAAACTGAGCGGCCCACATTTGGTGTTGACCCACGTCCGTTACGATAATCGCATCGCCATTCGTCATTTCACCAATCAGCTCAACAACCTTTTGTGGCTTAATGTGGTTCGAATCCTCATCGTAGCCAAAGGGTGCCTTGCGCTTATTTTCCAAGGTCAGATTGGTCCATTCTTCATGGTCAGTTTCTACGGTTTCAAGAGCTAGTAGAGCTTCAAGCGTTGCTTTGGCATCCCCTACAACTGGAATATGCGTTTTCACTACTTTTCCAATTTCTGCTGGGTCAATATCAATATGTGCCACTGTCGAATGGACTGCAAAAGTGCTTGGATTACCAGTCAAGCGGTCATCAAATCGTGCCCCGATATTGATAATGTAATCTGCATCGGTCAAGGCCATGTTTGACGCATAAGAACCATGCATCCCTCCCATTCCTAATGATAATTCATGCCGAATCGGAATGGTTCCCAGACCAAGAAGAGTTGAGACAACTGGAATGCGGTAGCGCTCCGCAAAGGCTACCAATTCTTTCGTAGCATTAGCATAATTCACTCCACCACCTGCAAGAATGATAGGTTTTTTGGAAATGGAGAGTTGCTGTAAAATCTTCTTCACTTGCAAGCCATTTGGTTGAACTGTCGGCTGATAACTTGGTAATTGAACCGTATCATCATAGTAGAAATCAACCACAGCTTCTTGAATATCTTTTGGAATATCAATGACTACTGGACCTGGACGGCCTGTTGTCGCGATATGAACTGCTTCGGTAATCACACGGGGAATCTCTGCTGCATCCCGCACCTGATAATTATACTTGGTGATCGGCATGGTAATACCAATGATATCTGCCTCCTGAAAGGCATCCTTACCGATCCCTCGAGTAGCGACCTGCCCCGTAAAAACTAGTATCGGCACGCTATCTCCCATCGCATCGGCTATTCCAGTAATGGCATTGGTTGCCCCTGGACCACTCGTAACGAGAGCAACGCCAATTTTTCCCGTTGACTTGGCGTAACCTTCTGCTTCATGGGTTGCCCCTTGCTCGTGGCGTGCCAGCACATGCTGAATACCATTAAAGCGATAAATCTCATCATAGAGTGGCAATACTGCTCCACCTGGATAACCAAAAATGGTGTCAACACCCAATTTTTTCAAGGTATCCAATATCAGATACGACCCCGAACGTACTTCATCTAATTGAACTTGGTTCAACTCTCCTCCTCCTCTCGTCTCTAGTATCTTCTATAGTATCACGCTCAACCATAAAATACTAGATAAATTTTAGTTATGTACTATCATATCACAATGAAAAATAAAGTCAATATAATTTTCTGAAAATTCCCAATTTTATTCATTTTTCGAAACCACTAGTCCCTGATATAATTATTTGAATATTCAGAAATTACTAATTCTTTAATCTTCCATGCAATAAAACACAAATTTATGCTATAATGTAAAGAAACTATTATAGAAAGAAAAGGAAGAGCCAATGACTGATAACGAGAAATTACAAGAGTTAAGACACCGTAGTTCTGTCTATGATTCCATGGTTAAATCACCAAACCGTGCCATGTTGCGCGCTACAGGGATGCAAGATAAAGATTTTGAAAAACCAATCATCGGAGTGATTTCAACTTGGGCAGAAAATACACCATGTAATATCCACCTGCACGACTTTGGAAAAATTGTCAAAACAGGAATTAAAGATGCGGGTGCTTGGCCAGTCCAATACGGAACCATTACTGTTGCAGACGGGATTGCCATGGGAACTCCTGGAATGCGTTTTTCTCTCCCATCCCGTGATATTATTGCTGACTCTATCGAAGCAGCTATGGGAGGGCACAACGTTGATGCCTTCGTAGCAATTGGGGGCTGTGATAAAAATATGCCTGGCTCTATGATTGCCATTGCCAACATGGACATTCCTGCTATTTTTGCTTACGGCGGAACGATTGCACCAGGCAATTTGGACGGCAAAGACATTGACCTTGTCTCTGTTTTTGAAGGAATTGGAAAATGGAATCACGGTGATATGACCGCCGAAGAAGTGCGCCGCCTTGAATGTAATGCCTGCCCAGGACCTGGTGGATGTGGCGGAATGTACACAGCTAATACCATGGCCTCTGCTATCGAAGTTCTTGGAATGAGCTTGCCAGGTTCTTCATCACATCCAGCTGAATCAACAGAAAAGAAGGCAGATATTGAGGAAGCAGGTCGCGCAGTTGTCAATATGCTAAAACTGGGATTAAAACCGTCTGATATCTTAACACGAGAAGCCTTTGAAGATGCGATTACCGTCACCATGGCACTCGGTGGCTCAACCAATGCCACTCTTCACCTCCTTGCCATTGCTCACGCAGCCAATGTTGAACTAACCTTGGAAGATTTTAATGATTTCCAAGAAAAAGTACCACATTTGGCTGACCTGAAACCATCTGGAAAATATGTTTTCCAAGATCTTTACGAAGTCGGTGGCGTTCCTGCGGTCATGAAATACTTGCTGAAACATGGCTTCCTACATGGAGATCGAATCACCTGTACTGGTAAAACTGTTGCCGAAAATCTCGAAGCCTTCGATGATTTGACACCGGGTCAACAGGTCATCATGCCACTGGAGAATCCTAAACGCGCAGATGGTCCACTGATTATCTTGAAAGGGAATCTAGCACCTGATGGTGCAGTAGCCAAGGTATCAGGAGTGAAAGTCCGCCGTCATGTCGGTCCTGCTAAAGTATTTGATTCTGAAGAAGAAGCGATTGAAGCCGTATTATCCGACGAAATTGTAGACGGGGACGTTGTCGTTGTGCGTTTTGTTGGACCAAAGGGTGGTCCTGGCATGCCAGAAATGCTCTCCCTATCTTCTATGATTGTTGGAAAAGGGCAAGGGGATAAGGTCGCTCTCATTACAGACGGTCGCTTCTCAGGTGGCACTTACGGCCTTGTTGTCGGTCACGTTGCACCTGAAGCTCAAGTTGGTGGTCCAATTGCTTACCTCCGCACAGGCGATATCGTAACAGTTGACCAAGATACCAAAGAAATCACAATGGCTGTATCTGAGGAAGAAATCGAACGCCGAAAAGCAGAAACAACACTCCCACCACTCTACTCGCGTGGCGTACTTGGGAAATATGCCCATATCGTATCATCTGCTTCTAAAGGAGCCGTTACAGACTTCTGGAAAACCGAAGAAACAGGGCAAAAATAAGCAAAAAAACCAGTCATTTCACTGACTGGTTTTTGAGAAAGGATAATATGAACTACAAGGTTGAACTGACTCGCTTTAAAGTTAAGGAAGGAAAATCTGCAGTCGTTGATGAATGGATGAACTTTCTAAATAGTCACATGGAAGAGACCCTACTGACTCTTGAAAATGAGAAAATGTATGTCGAAACAATTTTTAGAGAAACTCTAGGCGGGCAAGAATACCTCTACTGGTATGCTGTCCAAGGTCTAGGTGGTATTGATGTCGAAGATTCTGAATCTGAAATTGACAAGAAACATCTGGAATACTGGGAAGAATGTATCGATAGCAGCTTTGGCTTCAAGGATTTAGATACACAGGTCGTCATGATTCCAAAACCAATTATCGAAACCATGGAAAAGCTAGAGGCTGATTTAGGCTCTTTGTCAACTGTAGTGGGTAGATGTCAGCTAACATCTAGAGAGGACCAAGTTGGTCTTCTCTTTTTTGATATTGATGGCAATCACAATCCGCTTTTTGAAGTTTTCAAAGTTCCGAAATCCAAAGGCATTACGCTTGATGACTTTGATAAGATTATTGGTAGCTTCCAATTTAGCGTTGGAATAAGGCAATTCCAAGGCGTTTAAAACCTTGTCCTTATCCTTTAGAAACGTCTTAAATACCGTCTGGAAAATAGGGTTAACAGTGGCTATTTCTTGCTCAATTAGGTCAAAGAAATGATCTGAATTCTTCTCTTGGAAATGGAATAAAAGAAGTTGATAGAGTTCATAATGTTGTCGTAACTCATCTGAGTAGGATAGGAGCTTGTCTAAGATTTCCTTATTGGTCAAATGCATTCGAAAGGTTGGGCGATAAAACCGCTTGTCACTGAGTTTACGGCTATCTTGTTGTACCAGTTTCCAGTAGCGTTTGAGCGTCTTGTATTCATGCGATTTGCGGTCAAAAGCATTCATGATTTGGGTACGGACACGGTTCATAGCACGGCTGAGATGTTGCACAACGTGGAAGCGATCAAGCACTATTTTGGCATTCGGAAAAAGCTTCTTAGCGAGGACATAATAGGGGCTAAACATGTCCATAGTGATGATTTTAACGCGGTTTCTGACCTTTCTAGGGTATCTCAGAAAGTGATTTCGGATGGTTGCTTGCGTTCTTCCATCAAGGATAGCGATGATGTTATTTGTGTCAAAATCTTGAGCGATAAAGCTCATTTTCCCTTTCTTGAAGGCATACTCATCCCAGGACATGACTTCTGGAAGCTTATCCCAATCCGTTTCAAATTTAAACTCATTGAGTTTTCGAATAACTGTAGATGTAGAAATGGAGAGTCTGTGTGCGATATGTGTCATTGCTTGCTTTTCGATGAGTAATTGTGCGATTTTCTGGTTGACAGCGACAGCGATTTGATGGTTTTTCTTAACAATAGGAGTTTCAGCGACCGCCATTTTCCCACATTCCTTGCATTTGAAACGACGCTTTCGAAGGCGGATAAGTAGCGGGTAGCCAGCAGTTTCTAAGTAGGGGATTTTAGAGGCTTTCTGGAAGTCGTACTTAGCCATTTGTCTGAAAAGGCAACAGTTTTCTGTACAGTCTTATAAAGTGTTTTTCTTAAGCGATACCTCGCTTAGCTATGGGAGTTTGGTAATTGAGACTACCGTGAATACGATGATGGTTCCACCAGTGGACATAGTCTCTTGTCTTGATGGCCAGTTCTTCCAGTGTTGAAAATTGTTCTTGATAAACAAACTCAATCTTGAAAGCACGGTAGGTGCTTTCAGCCACGGCATTGTCATAAGGGCAACCAGCTTGACTAAGAGAACGGGTGATACCAAAGGCCACTAGCATCTCATCAATCAGCTGATTATCGAACTCCTTGCCACGGTCAGAATGAAAAAGATTGACCTTGGTTAAAGCATAAGGGATACTCTGAATTGCTTGCTTTACCAGATCTGCGGTCTTCTGCCAACCGACTGACAGGCCAATGATTTCTCGATTAAAGAGGTCGATGATGAGGCAAACGTAAGCCCAACGCTGGTCTATACGAACATAGGTCAAGTCCGTGACAAGGGCTTCTAAAGGCTTGTGTTGGTCGAATTGTCGATCTAAGAGATTAGGAATGGGAGCTTCGTTCTTCCCTTTAGAACGAGGCTTGAAGACAGCTTTCTGGTAAACAGAGACCAAATTTAGGCGCTTCATGATGCGCCGAATCCGTCGGAGAGACAAGCAGATGCCTTCAGCTTCCAGGCATTTCTTGATTTTCCTAGCCCCGTATCTGGACTTGCTTTCAGAGAAAATGTTTCTAACCTTTCCTTCAATCTCTGCTTCAGATACAGGTTCAACGGCTTTGTAATAATAGCTAGAACGCGGGATATTTAAGCAACGGCACATGTCTACAATTTTGTATTTATCTTTATTAGCGGTGATTACTTCCCTTTTTGCGCCATAATCACCGCTGCTTGCTTTAAGATGTCAACCTGCATTTCAAGCTCTTTGTTTCGTTTTCTGAGGGCAATCAGCTCGCGCTGTTCAGCAGTAAGGTTATCAACGGTCTTAAACGATCCAGTTGTTTTGGATTGTTTCACCCACTTATCGAAGGTTGAAGGGGTTAGCTCATATTCTCTGATGAGCTCACTACGCTTTTTCCCTGCTTGGTAAAGGTCAACGATTTGTTTTTTGAAATCATCGGTGAAGTGACGACGTGGTTTTCTAGACATAAGGGATTCCTCTTTTCTTTAGTTCAGTGTAGAACACTTTATAATTTTTGTCTAGTTTAGTGTAACCTATTCAGTCCCTTGCAGGAAGGGCATTTAGGGGCTGTGTAATCCAAGTGACCGTGGAGTTCTAAGTGTGTTCCCATGTCGCATTCATTAGTGATCGTGATATTTTTGTCTTTCATTTTGAGAAAATTTGTGATAAGATTTAGTTGTTCCATATGAGTCTTTCTAAATGATAGTTTCTTCGCTTTTCATTATAGGTCATATGGAACTTTTTTTCCACATTGAAAAAGGCTCCATAATCTCTGTGGCGGGCGTACCCACTACAGATATTATAGAGCCCTGATTTAAAGCGACAGGATAAAAGAGACTGAAATAACATTTTCAGTCTCTTTATTTTGGGCTAATTCCCAGCGTAATACGGCCAATTCGGCTAATGCGTGTCATTTTCCAGACAGGAGACCAAACAACTTCAATCCCTGCATTTTCAATGCCGTCAATCTTCTTTAGCGCATCAATCAGCTCTTCTGGCAAGGTTTCCGAGCAGGTACAACCAGCATCTGTGAACGTCATGACTACTTTACAAAATCCATTTTCATCTAGATGAATTTCATAAATCAGGCCCAGATTATAAATATCTAGTTCAATTTCTGGGTCATAAATGCTTTCTAAGGTTTGAATCAATTGATCTTCCAATGCTAATGCGCGATCATTGATTTTGATATCTTCTCTCATTCTACCCCTCTGCAACCTTCTTTCTATTGATACAAAAACCAAAACAGCTTCTCTTGTTGATTTTTCTTGAGTAATATTTTCTCATATTTCCTAAAAATTTTCAAGAATAATGGAAATCATTTCAAAAAAAGCAGCCAAAAGGCTGTTTTTAATCTTTATTCTCTAATGCGCGTAACATTTGGTCAATCTTATTCCCGTATTCAATAGATTGGTCTTTTTCAAAGACAAGGTCTGGGATTTTATACAAGGTGAGCTTGTGGCCAAGTTCCCGTTTAATGGTGCCTTTTGCCTTTTCAAGCCCTGTCTGCGCTTTTTGATTTTCTGAAGCCAAATCACTCATAATTGAGTAATACACTTTAGCCACAGATAAATCACCAAGCATCTGCACATCTGTGATTGTTACGCCCTGGACACGTGGATCACGGACTTTCTTTTGTAAAATCTCATTGACTTCACGTTTAATTTCCATGCCGACACGGTCCATGCGAAAATGATTTGCCATATTCGTTCCTCCTTTTTAAAGGATTTTCTAATTTCCAACACTCTGCAACTGAATCATCTAATGAATCTGTCTAAAGAGATAACTTTCTTTTTGAGTGGGACAGACCAGGATGCCCTTGGGGGACCTAGGACTTTTTTATGCTCTCACTACTTAGCTAACTGAACACGCCCTAAGTGCTGTGCAAAATAGAGAGTTCATCCTAGGAGCAAGCGCTCCGTCGTTAGAACCCCTAATTTTGCTTAGCACTTTACGGGCTTTGTATCTTAACTAACCGAACACACCCTAAACACTGTGTGAAAAAGACAAGTCTTCCTAGAGCCTACAGGCTCTATGTCAGATTTGCTATTTTCACTTGGTGTTTTACGGGCTTTGTATCTTATTTTTTAATCTCTTCCATGATGTAGGCTTCGATGACATCGTCAACTTTGAGGTCGTTGTAGTTGTCAATCATGAGTCCGCCTTCACGGCCATTAGTGATTTCTTTGACGTCATCTTTGAAATGTTTCAAGCTCGCAAGTTTTCCGTCAAAGACAACAACGCCATCTCGGATGACACGAACGCTTGAGTCACGAGTAACTTTTCCGCTAATCACCATAAATCCACCGATGGTGCCCACTTTTGAAACTTTAAAGGTTTCACGAACGAGTGCTTCACCGATAATTTTTTCTTGATATTCAGGATCCAACATCCCCTTCATCGCATCTTCCATCTCTTCGATAACCTTGTAGATGATACTGTGGAGACGGATTTCGACATCGTCAGATTCTGCTTGTTGGCGTGCTTGCGGTGTAGGGCGAACACTAAATCCAATGATAAAGGCATTTGATGCTTCTGCCAAGGTTACATCAGATTCATTAATTGCACCAACTGCTGAATGGACGATATTAACACGAACACCTTCTACTTCAATCTTCTGAAGAGAAGAAGCGAGCGCTTCAACCGAACCTTGTACATCGGCCTTGATGATGACATTAACAGATTTGACTTCTCCTGCTTTAAGAGTATCAAAGAGGTTCTCAAGACTAACACGTTGAGTAATTTGACGTTGTTTCAAGAGGGCACGTTTTGCACGTTCTTCCCCTGCCGCACGCGCTGATTTTTCATCTTCATAAACCGCAAAATGATCACCAGCCATCGGCGCTTCATTTAGACCTGTAATCGAAACTGGAGTAGATGGTCCAGCTACTTTCACACGACGACCAAGGTCATTGGTCATGGCACGAACACGTCCAAAGGTATTTCCGACAACAATCGGATCTTGCACATTCAAGGTACCTTGTTGAACAAGAAGGGTCGCTACTGCACCTTTACCTTTATCCAAATGCGCTTCAATAACAGTACCAATCGCACGAACAGTTGGATCAGCTTTCAACTCTTGGATTTCAGCAACTAGTAAAACGGTTTCTAGCAATTCATCAATATTTTGGTTGAATTTGGCTGAAATTTCGACAAATTCACAGTCGCCACCCCAAGCTGTTGAGATAACACCATGCTCTGCCAATTCACCAATCACCCGCTCAGGGTTTGCACCTGGCTTGTCAATCTTGTTAATGGCTACAATGATTGGAACATTAGCCGCTTTAGAGTGATTGATTGCTTCAATCGTCTGTGGCATCACGCCATCATCTGCGGCAACGACTAAAATCGTTAAGTCCGTAACCGATGCCCCACGCGCACGCATACTTGTAAAGGCCGCGTGTCCTGGTGTATCAAGGAAGGTGATTTTTCTGCCACCTTCTTCAATTTGGTAGGCACCGATATGTTGCGTGATTCCCCCAGCTTCGCCAGTTGCGACACGTGAATTCCGAAGGGTATCTAAAAGAGTCGTTTTCCCGTGGTCAACGTGTCCCATAATGGTTACTACAGGTGGACGTTCGACCATTGCTTCTTCGTTCAGGTAGCCTTCTTCTACGAAGAAACGCTCGATATCCGCATTGTCCACTTCAATCTTTTCTTTGGCCTCGATTCCGTAGTCTACCATCAATAATTCAATGGTATCACCGTCCAAGGATTGGTTTTGAGTTGCCATCACACCCATCATAAAGAGTTTCTTCACAATTTCAGCCGGCTCACGCTTGATGCGTTTTGCAATTTCAGCGACTGTCATGCCTGATGTGTATTCAAACTCAGTCGGTAATTCATGGAACTTACGTTCAGTGGCAGGTTTCACAACCGTTTGTTGTTTCCCTTTTTTGTTTTTCTTGTTTGGATTCCAGTTACTATTTCTTTGATTTCTCACTTGATTTTGACTATTTCGATTCTTTTGTTGTTTCCGTGGACCTTCTTCTTCGTGATCAAAATCATCACGACGCTTTTCTGGTCGAGTTTGTTTTTTCCGACGTTTGTCTGCAGCAGGTAGTTCTTCGATGACTGGTGGCGCAACCTTTTTCGGTTTTGGCTCTATCACAGGCTCTTCGAACTTGATTTCTTTTGGCTTTTGCGGCTGCTTCTTCGCTTCCTGTGCTTGGCGGAAGCGTTCTTCACTCGTACGAGCGTATTCTTGCAGTTGCTCTGCCTTTAAGGCTGCTGCTCGAGCTTTGAAATCAATTTTCGCTCGTGGCTCTTCTACTTTTGGACGTTGTTCAGAACGATTCGGACGTTGGCTCGCTTGTGCCGAACGCTTATCAAAGCTTTGTCCCTTATTTCTGCGGTCTTGTTCTTTGCGGTCACGATGTGGTTTTTGCTGACCTTTTGCGCCTTGCTCTTGCTGACGTCCTTGATTCTTGCCTTGATTTCGTCTTGCTGCCTGCTCTTTGGCACGTGCTTCACGCTCTGCCTTAAAGTTTCGACTTTTTGGACGATTAGACGGAGCTTGAGGAGCGGCTGGTTTTGCTTCCTTGCTCACTTCTTCTACCACTTGCTCTGTCCTTTTAGGAGCAGTTTCTGGCTTTGCTTCTTGAGCAGGAGCTTTTTTAACCGTCTCAGCTACCTTTTCTACTGTCTTTTTCACTCCAGAAAATCCGTCAACAATCCGTTGTGCAACCTCTGCTTCGACGCTAGAGGAGTGGCTTTTGACCTCAATTCCTAGTTCTTTTGCCTTGGCGACCACTTCCTTGCTTTCTTTGCCCAATTCCTTGGCAATCTCATACAATCTCTTCTTAGACAACATCTTGTCCTCCTGTTCTATTCCATAATAGACCTCATTTTCTTAGTAAATCCAGCATCTGTCACAGCCAGCACCTTACGTGGTTTGCCGACTGCAGAGCTTAATTCCAGCGTTGAAAACGCGGTAACGACTTCTACCTGATAGGTACGACTTTTATCTGTCACTTTCTTACTGAGATTTGGACCAGCATCATGCGCCAAAAAGACCAATTTTGCTTTTTGCTTTTGAATGCTCTCAACGACCAGCTCTTCGCCTGAAATCAAACGACCAGCCCGCTGTGCCAATCCCAGTAAATTTAATAGTTTTTGCTGGTTATTCAAGACCCAGTTCTCTCCTTTTGACCTTATGATCAACATAGGCAATCAATTCATCGTAGAACTCGTCAGCTACTTCCATGCTAAAGGCACGGTCAAATACCCGTTTTTTCTTCGCCTGAGTGGCTTCTGTATTATCCAGCTTGATATAAGCTCCACGACCATTTGCCTTTCCTGTCGGATCAATAAAGACTTGGCCTTCTTTATTTTTCACAATACGCAACAAATCACGCTTGTCAATGATTTCTCCTGAAACAACCGATTTTCGTAAGGGGATTTTTCTAGCTTTTGCCATCAGTACCTCCAGACAAGCTTATTCGCCTACTTCTTCTGTTTCGACAGTTTCTGCAACCTCTGCTTCACCATAAAGTGCCGCTTCCATGGCTTCGTATTCTGAAGCAGACTTGATATCGATACGGAAGCCCGTCAAATGAGCGGCTAAGCGAACGTTTTGTCCACGGCGACCAATGGCAAGAGACAATTTATCATCTGGCACAACAACTGTTGCGTGCTTGCCGTCTTCTGTGTCAAAGATAACTTGGTCAACTTCTGCTGGCGCAAGTGCATTGTAGATAAATTCTGCTTCGTCTGGCACCCACTCAATGACATCGATGTTTTCTTCGATTGGAATCATACGGTCTAACTTGGCATCATAGCGTGCTGGGTGAAATTTGCCTGTAATCTTCTTGATATTTGAACCACCACGACCAACGATTGTTCCGATAGCATCCACATTTGGATTGTGGCTGCGAACCGCAACCTTGGTCCGGTCACCTGCTTCACGAGCCACACTCATAATTTCCACCGTGCCATCGTACACTTCTGGAATTTCTTGCTCCATCAATCGCTTGATCATTTCTGGATGACTGCGGCTAACAAATACATTAACCCCACGCGCATTGTCTTCAACCTTGTAGACATACACGTCAATGCGGTCATGCGATTGGAAGACTTCGCCAGGAATCTGATCTTGCTTGGATAGTTGTGCTTCAATATTGCCTAAGTTGACATAGATGAAACGGTTGTCAAAGCGTTCAACAGTTCCAGACATGATTTCTTTTTCATGAGCCTTATAGGTATTATAGGTAATCGCACGTGTTTGCTTGCGCATTTTTTCCATAATGGTTTGTTTGGCAGATTGAGCGGCTACTCGACCAAATTCTGCAGGTGATTCTTCGAACTTAATCTTATCCCCTAGTTCATAGGCTGAAGAAATAGCCAAGGCATCTTTTAAACTAATTTCCAGACGACTATCAAAGACTTCGTCTACAACCTCACGGACAGTATAGACACGAAAGTCTCCTTTTTTCTCATCAAACTCAATAGCAGCCGATTCTGATTGACCATAGCGGCGCTTATAAGCTGAGCGAAGCGACTCCATAACCGCCTCAATGATGTCTTCCTTTTTGATCCCCTTGTCTTCCTCTAAAATACGGAAGGCTTCTAGCATTTCTTTACTCATCTTGTTTTCCTTTTTTCAAAAGGTCCTTTCTTTTAAATTTTTACAGCCAGACGTGCTTTTGCTACTGTCTGATAGGGAATAGTTACTTGTTTCTTTCTGGTTTTATCCATGTATTCTATCTGTAATTCCTGGTTCTCAAAGGAAAGGAGCGTTCCTTCAAACACCTTGTTTTTTTCAATTGCTTGATAGAGCTTTACATGAATGTATTGACCAACAGCCTTTTCAACTGATTCAGCATTTTTTAAGGGTCGCTCAAGACCAGGGCTAGTGACTTCTAGCATATACTGTTCTGGAAATGGATCCGGTTGAATCTGATCCAACAGCGGACTAATCACTTCGGACAGCTCAGCCGTATCATTGAGGGAAATGCCTCCCTCCTTATCTACAAAAATCGATAGGACATAGTCGCCACCCATCTTGCCATACTCCACATCAACAAGCTCATAAGGAGCTACAATGTGAGGAGTAATCGCCTGCGTGACAATGTCTACAATCGTCGCCATGGCATACCTCCTTCTAGTTACATATCGAAAGGGCTGGTACAAGACCAACCCTCCTTTTCTCTATTTTTTGTCATTATAGCACAATTCCAAGGCTTTGTAAAGAAATATGCTGTGGTGAGCACGGCGTACGCATAACGAAAGCAGATATCGGCGTTTTTCAAACTATTTTCACCCTATTTACTTGCATGCTCTGGTTCAGCCTTGTTTTCATCTGCAGGTTAACAAGCTTTTAAGAAAATCTGAAACTGATGGACTTTCTGCGTCTGTCGTGTCTTCCTCAATCATCCTGCAACAGTCGGCGAAGCGGCTCCGTAATACTCGTCAACATTCAACAGCTGACATCGTGACCTCACCTTGCTGAACCCTAGTTCTACCCGCCGTTTCACTACTTAGTCAGATGTGGATGGTTACAGATTATGAAACGCTTTCTCCTGCCACTACTCCTAGCTGACAAGCGGTATCTCTTCGGCTAAAAATCAGGAAAATCTATCGAACATACAGGTGAAATATGATATAATCAAATCAGTATAAAGACAATGAAAGGAGACGTAGCGAGCTACTGTAAACCGTAGTTTGCTACTACATAACAAATGGGTAGATATAGTTATCTTGAGGTGAAGTATCATTACTCCCCTAGGTCTGGCAAAATCGAAAGATGTTTTGCTTCAACAAACAACAAATGCCCTTATAGAACAGGAGCTCATGGTGCAAGTAAAGAAGCGGTCCAACCATTTGCTGACTGGGAAATCGCCGTCACTTCTAGACTCCCTCAGTACCAGCAAGATTATTTTATTAAAGACCAAGCATTCGCTAAAGGCCCTGTGATTTCATTATCTTCTGATTACAACCCTCCTTATAAGGTAACTTTAGAAACTATGGAGTATTTAGGGCTAACAGACAATGAAATTTCATTCTTTAAAACTTATGATGAAATTGTGATTGTACCTAGAACCAAAGAAGGAGCTCAATCTGAATTCCAAGAAAAGAATCACTGTGACAGAATTTTTGAAGATTTGAGACGCCAATGGGAAATAGGGAAACTTGGTGACAGAGACCTTAGGGAAAGTGCCCCTTATGAAAGATGGGACCTTATGCCGTATATTGAGCATAGTATAAAGACTCATTCACTACAATTTGATAAAGTCGTGAAAAGGCCCGGGCCTGATGAAGAACCTTACTCCATGGCTAAAGTATGGGAAGACTGGATTAAATATAAAGACAAAAAAGGTGAACTGATCGAATTAGAAAGAAATAACAACCAATACTATGTCTATGGAGCATACTCAGCAGAGAATATGGAAAAACAACTCTATCCAGAGCGCTTCAAAGATGAGAAAAAGTATAACGAATAGATAGACCACAAACGCAATAGGTGACGAAAATGAAATACCATATCGATGCACAAGGTAAGGTCAGTAGATGTATCACATTCTTTAAACCTTGCCCTTATACTCTACACTTTGATACCCAGTCAGAAGGCCAACGTTATTTATCAGAATGGGAAGATAATAGATTACATTATCCTGAGTTTGCTAATGAAGAAATCTTAGAACCTAATCATAAATTATTAGCTTATGCCTCTGAATTTAAAGATAAAAAATATTTTGAAGGTATAGAAACGAATGAGAGTACTTTTGCTATCATAAAAACAGAAAATACAGAAGAACGTCTTTCGGAAGAAATTATTAAACTTATAAATGAAGATAAAATCGAAATTGAAAACATTGGAAGAGCATCAAGTGTTTCAAAATGGGTTGGTTTTAGAGAAACTACTGATGATTTAGCAAAAACTAGTTTAGAAAAAGTGGAAGAAGGGGACATGTATGAAGCAAGATGGAGAGGATATTACAAAGCGACTCTAGTTGACCTTGTTTCTGAACCTTTAAATAATCAGACGACAGTAGATATTGCACAACATTTTGGTTATATTGTGTCAGACATTTATATAAATAAAAATTCTACTTTAAGAGTGTTTACTAGAGAACATTTTAATGATTATGATTTCTCAGATTATATTGAATAGAGAAAGGAGTAAAGATGACTAAATACCATATAAAAAAAGATGGTTCAGTCGGAGTCTGTACGGCAACAAAATCTTGTCCTTTAGGTGGCCCTAGCTGTCATTTTGAAACTATTGAAGAAGCAGAGAAACTTGCAGATAGATATAATGAACTTTCTGTAGCAGGGTTTTATGATGAAGTTAGACTTTCAAGCATTTTCACAGTAAATGCTCCTAAATCTCACACTGCCACTTATGTTTCTGAAACTCAAATTAAAAACCTTCCAACGGCTGATTTGATTTTGTTGGCAGATGAAGATAAAGTAAATGAACTTAAAGAAGAAAACAAAGAAACTATGGAATACCTAGGATATGCAGAAATGTCCCTTGCTTATGTAGAAGAGCGCTTAAGTTATCTTGGTTCCCCTTCTGGTCGACTAGATGCACTTGCAGATTATGAAGATAAAGTAAGAAAAGAAAAACTTCGTTTTGTTGAACCAATTGTCCTTAAAGATTTCCCTTTGAGAGCTGTTATTTCTTATGATAATAAAGTAATTGCTCATGGGGATATTAGTTTATTTGTCGATGAAAGAACAGGAATTCCACTTAAAAAAATTAAAGTAACTCAGGCGGATGACCCAAAAGATTTAAAAAAATTGGAACCGGCAGTAGGGTTCTTTAGTACTCCTGAGGTTAAAAATTTTATTAAAGCATCTGATAAATATAGGGCAGATTTAGAGCGAATTAATGTTCAAAAGGTTGCTGCTGAAAGAGTCCGCTATGATGTGAGACAACTGCATACTATGAGAATTCAAACAGAAAATGCTTTGATAGAGTACCACAGAGACCTGGAACCGATGAGAGAGAGAATAAACATCCAGCGATTAGCCTCCGAAGAACTCGCTAGAAGAGACCAGAAACAACGTGCACATTAAGAACCTGCATTTCCTCAAAAATCTAACACCTTGATGAACGAAAAACGATTTCTTATATAAAAGCACTGCACTTGTGCACACAGGTTCTAAAAAAAGCAAGATAGCCATGTGAGCTACCTTGCTTTTTTACATCCGTTTAGAGCCATGCTGTGAATGAAGTGTACCAGTTCACTACCAATAAAAACAGGGTAATCAGCTGTACAGGCCACCAAATCAAGTAAAGGATAATCAGAAGCATACCACGCACATTCCATTTGATAAACCATCTAGCACAGATACTGATAAGCGTCAGCTGTATCACCGTCATGATAAATTGTGGCATTACTACATTCAGCTCCATGTAATCCGTAGAACGCAGAACCGTCAGCCCTTTCAACACAAACGAGATAAGACTCAATACCGTAAAGAGCAGCAGCAACCATGACAAAATGATCCCTATCAGCGAATGATCCTTCGGTTTTTCCATACGACCACAGTCATTGCGGACTAGTTTCGGGTGCCGGCTAAAATTACAGTTCCAAACAGCCCAAGCCATATGAGCAACAATCAGTAGATTTACCGTCGTAAAAAATAGAATATAAGCAGTCATCCTAGCCCCTCTTTCATTTGTTTTAGCGCATCTGTTTGATTTCGTTTCCATTATACCATATCAGACGTAGAGTTGTAGCCCTTTTTTGTCCAATGGCACACACCTTTGAGAAAAAAGAACTTGCAAAATCATGAACTCTTATCGTTTGATACCAACAGCTGACGTCGTTACCTCACGACGCTAGTTTTACCTGCCGTTTCGCTGCTTAGCCAGATGGTGATTTTCATCGAGTAGGAGAGTCTGTCGGACTAGAAAGCAAAAGAGCGAGGGTCAGCCGATTTCTCTGAAAACACGACTGAACCTCGCTTTTTTTATCCCTATTTACTGAACTAGTGAATCAGCTATTCTTCCGAGCTATCGACTGATGACGGTGCATCAAGCAAGGGGCTACTTGACTGGCTATAGGTCGTTCCCGTTACTGGACTGACTCCTGTATAGGCGTCAACAAGCGGGATAGGACTTGACAGACCAAAAAGCAGTTCCTTGACTTTAACATTTGTCCGTAGTTCGGTAGAAGTAGGTGCGTCAATTGATTTTTTAATGATATTTTGTATCTCAAGCACTTCTTCACTCGTTGGAATCTGATAGGATAGACCATCAATCATTTCGCCGTCCCCGTCCAATTGGTAGGTTTCAATTGTATTTAGCGAATCCCTATATCCTAGCAGGCCTGGCAAGGTCCGTGGGGTAATGGCCACATTGGTGCGCATATTGTTCGACACAGCGTCCAAAATCGGCTTATACTGAGTGATCCCATCTAGCTGGAGTAATTTCTTGACAATCGCTTGAATGACCTCACGCTGCCGTTTTTGTCGACCGACATCTCCTTCTGGATCATCATACCGCATCCGGGAATAGACCAGCGCTTGATTTCCGTTGACCAGCTGAACACCAGGTTCTACAACAGCCGTGTAGTCTGGCTCATGCTCACTGATGGAAATGGGAAAGCCCAATGTATTATTCACTGTAATGCCACCTACCGCATCAACCAATTCAATCAAGCCGTCCATATTGATTTCGACGTAGCGATCAATCGGGATATCCAACATTTTCTCCACTGTTGCGACCGTCATCGGAGCCTGCCCATAGCTGTAGGAATGATTCAGTTTTTCAGCGGTACCACTCGATGTCCCGTCCGCATTGGCAATTTCTACCATGATATCCCGCGTCAAGCTGACCAGTGTCGTCTTGTGCGTCTTGGGATTGACGGTCATCAAAATCATCGAATCGCTTCGGCCATCTTCCCAATTGCCACCACGGCTAGCCTGATCCATATCAACCCCCATCAAAAGGACGGTCAAGGGTTTCGTGGCTTCAATCGCCTGATCTTCGACCTCACCTCCAAGAGCCTTGTAGGTCTTTGAAAAACTATCTGTTGAATAATTCAAAACCGTCGTCGCATACAAAACCCCTGCACCAACTGTGAGGCTAATAATTGCGAGAAGCATGAGAAAAATTTTCTTACCAATACTCATTTATCGTTTATCAACTTGCCCATATAATACAGGTCAAGCCATTCTCCTTCGTCTGTTCTAGCACCCCATTTTTGGGTACCTTCAATGTCAAAGCCTAGGGCTTGATACAAGGCCACCGCCCGTTCATTTCGGACTTGAACCGTCAGCTCTAGCCGTTTGATGACTCCATACACTCTTGCCCATTCGACCACTTCTTCAAGCAATACACGGCCGATACCATGCCCCCAGTACTCTTTTCGTACAGCAATAAAGACATTACCGATATGACTAATCCGATACTGGCTCGAAGCACGCACCGTCACTGCTCCTACGATGTCGCCCTCACATATGGCTAGCAAGTGAAGATAGTTTGGGCTATCTACGCTATTGTCAAAGACAAAGGCTAGCTCCTCTGATGTAAACTGAAACCCCGTCTCATCCATCACAAGAAAGTCCGTCTCAATTGCCACCTGATTCATAAAGTCAATAAAGGCTGTGGCATGTGCGCTTGTAGCTTGCTCAAAAAAGATTTCCTTTTCAATTTGTACCATGCTCAATCTCTTCTACTAATTCATGACCACGCTTACCTTGTGGCGCCAAGGTCAGCTTACGACCATCATCCACCTTTTCAATGATAATCCGTAGATACTCATCTAGGAGGGTCCCCTCAAGTAGCTCTCCCCACTCAATGACCGTCACACCATCACCGTAAAGAAAGTCATCCAAATCAATCGAATCTGGATCATCTCCAATCCGATAAACATCCAAATGATAAAGAGGAAGGCGTCCCTCATATTCACGGACAATGGTATAGGTGGGACTTTTTATCATCTGCTTAATCTCAAGTCCTTGGGCAATTCCCTTTGTAAAGGTCGTTTTCCCTGCTCCTAGATCGCCTGTCAAGACGAGCACATCACCTGCTTGCAAGAGCTGGCCAATCCGCTTTCCAAGCTCCATCAATTCTTCTTCATTCTGACTATACATGATGATTATTATACCACAGAAGGCGATATTTGTCAGTCTTCTACCGAAGAAAAACAGACAAGCTGAATCCAACTTGTCTGCACTAGAATGATTATTTACAAAATGGCTAAGATAATGAAGTTCAGAATGAACAGAGCTGTTGCTCCCCAAAGAATTGGGTGAATTTCTTTTGTCTTGCCAGTTGATACTTTGACCAAGCAATAGAAGATAAAGGCTGCTGCAATGCCGTATGAAATGGAGAAGCAAAGTGCCATAAAGAAGGCGGCAAAGAAAGCAGGTAGGGCATCTTCAAAGTTACTCCAATCCACATCAAGGAAAGAAGACACCATCATCACCCCAACGATGATAAGTGCTGGAGCTGTCGCCGCTGCTGGGACAATCCCTACAAATGGCAAGATTAAAATAGAAAGTAAGAACATGACAGCTGTTGTCACTGCCGTCAAACCAGTCCGGCCACCTGCTGAAATACCTGCAGCAGACTCCACATAGGTTGTTGTATTTGAAGTTCCGAAAATCGCACCGATAGAGGTACCAATGGCATCCGCAAAGAGGGCCTTATCCATTTTTGAGTTGAAACCTTTTCCGTTTTCAAGAGCGGCTTCATCTTCTGCTGAGAAAATACCTGTCTTGCGACCAGTTCCGATAAAGGTTCCAAGCGTGTCAAATGTATCAGACAAACTGAAAGCGAAAATTGTCATAAGGACCAATGGCAAGCGTTCTGTATTGCTAAAGAGAGAAGCCATGCCTCCAAAAGCTGCAAGGAAGGTGGTCCCCAATTCCGAAAAAGCACTACCGATATGATTTTCTGCAAAGTTAATAGAAGAAATATCGACTACACCGATTGGAATTCCCGCAAGAGTAGTTGCAATAATCCCAATGAGAATGCCCCCACGAACATTTTTAATGACTAGGATAGCTGTTAAAATCAAGCCAAAAACGGTTAAGAGAACACTAGGATTTGTAAAGGTTGAAATCGCTGGGACAACTCCACCACCTGCAAAAACAGAAAAGACACCATTTGAGAAAGTATCTGCTGTTGCATCAGCAGGAGCCACACCATTGACTGTGATAATATCAGAACCTGATGTTAAAAATGTGATAAGATTTGAATTTTTGAAACCAAGATAGGCAACGAAAACGCCAATACCTCCACCAATCGCATGTTGTAAGCTAACTGGAATCGCCTTGATAATACTCTTACGTACCTTCGTAACCGTGATAAAGATGTTAAACAAGCCACAGAGGAAAACCATGGCAAGAGCCTCCTGCCACGTAAAGCCAAGACCGATAACAACGGTATAAGTAAAGAAGGCATTCAAGCCCATCCCTGGTGCTAGCGCATATGGAACATTAGCAAATAAGCCCATGATTAAGGTAGATACCGCACTGGCAATAATAGTTGCCAAGAACACTGCTTGAGAAGGCATTCCTGCTACACTCAGCACACTTGGATTGACAAACAAGATATAGGACATGGCAAAGAAGGTCGTCATACCTGCCATGATTTCTGTTGAAACTGTCGTTCCATTTTCTTTTAGACCAAAATAGTTATCCATTTTTCAAAAAATCTCCTTTATTTACGAACGATAAATAGATTATAACCTAAAAACAGTCGTTTTTCAAGCGAAATGTTCGTGAAATTGTTTTCTTTTTTTAAAATATCTGCTTTTTTCTAAAAAATGTTCGGTTTTTACTGTTTTTTGCTTACATAGAACGTTAAAAACAAAAATAAGATAGCTACACTTTGCCAGATGTCCTGTATTTTGCTATACTTAGAGGTATTAACTCATTGAAAGGAGTTCCTCCATGAAGAAGAAAATGATTGCTCTTGATTTAGACGGGACATTATTAAACAAAGAGAGTCAATTGAGTGACTTCACCATCGAAACCATTCGACAGGTTCAAAAAGCTGGTCACACTGTGATTATCGCAACAGGTCGTCCCTACCGCATGGCACGCCAATTTTATGAAACATTAGGACTGTCCACTCCCATGATTAACTTTAACGGCTCGCTCGTCCATCTCCCTGAACAGCGCTGGAAATGGGAGAAAAATATCCTCATCGACAAGCGCTATTTGATTGACTTTCTAAAAGAAGAAGAGCGGTTTGAAGCCGATTTTATCGCTGGAGAGTACAAAAATGCGTTTTTTATCACCCAAAATTATTTAGATAGCTTTAATCCTGCTCTTTTAGGGGTCGAGCAAATTACCCCTGATACCTTGATGAAGCCAGAGCGTATCACAACAGATCCTCACTCCATCTTGATGCAGACACGAGCAACAGATAAATACGCCCTAGCCGATGAAATCAACCATTATTTCAATAATGAGCTGGAAATCAATACTTGGGGTGGTCCTCTCAATATCCTTGAGACCTGTGCAAAAGGCGTTACCAAAGCCTCTGCCTTGTCCTATCTCCTTGATCACTACCGCATGGAGGCACAGGATCTCATTGCCTTTGGCGATGAACACAACGATGTCCAAATGCTCTCTCTAGCAGGTATTGGCTATGCCATGAAAAATGCCAGCGACACCCTTCTTCCCCACGCTGACCGTCTAACAGAGTTTAGCAATGACGAAGACGGCGTAGCAAGAGAATTACGCAAACTATTTTTAGACTAGGAAATCAATTCCCTCTTTAGGGTGTTGATTTTTTTGTACGCCGATACAATAGCATCACCGTTCGCATCTTTTGATACTCTCAATCACCTTCCTTTTTTCTAATCAGATGTCACACATCTCTGTCAACTTTTTCTTATTTTAGAGAACAAAATTCCTTTCTGTATCAGCCTTTATGCAAACCTATTTTGTAAAGGTGTGGGTTTATTTCAGAAATTTTCGAAAAAATTTACTTACAATTAGCACATATTTACTTGACAGAAAAATTGAAAACGTTTTATAATAAGATAGTTCAAAAATGTCCGCTCAAAACTAGCAACATGGAGAACGGTTGTCATTGAACAAGATTACACATTCAGAACCAATGGATAGGCGCAAGGTACTGAAAATGATCGATTTCAATGATTGGAAAATGACTTAGGAGGAAACATAATGAGTATCGGAATCATTATTGCAAGCCATGGTGAATTTGCTGCGGGTATTCATCAATCTGGTTCCATGATTTTTGGCGAACAAGAAAAAGTTCAAGTAGTAACTTTCATGCCAAACGAAGGTCCAGACGATTTATACGCTAAATTCAACAATGCTGTGGCTACTTTTGATGCGAATGACGAAATCTTGGTCCTTGCTGACCTATGGAGTGGGTCACCATTTAACCAAGCAAGCCGTGTTATGGGTGAAAACCCAGACCGCAAATTCGCTATCATTACTGGTTTGAATTTACCAATGTTAATTCAAGCCTACACAGAACGCATGATGGATGCAAATGCAGGCGTTGCTGCTGTTGCTGCAAACATCATCAAAGAATCTAAAGACGGAATCAAAGCCCTTCCAGAAGAACTAAACCCAGTAGAAGAAGCTACTGCTGCACCACAAGCCGCTGTCGCTCAAGCTGCTATCCCTGAGGGAACTGTTATCGGAGATGGGAAATTAAAAATCAACCTTGCTCGGATTGACACACGCCTCTTGCATGGTCAAGTTGCGACTGCTTGGACACCTGATTCAAAAGCAGACCGTATCATCGTTGCTTCTGACTCAGTATCCGCTGACACCCTTCGAAAAGAGTTAATCAAGCAAGCTGCACCAGGAAATGTTAAAGCAAATGTCGTCCCAATCCAGAAATTGATTGACGTTGCAAAAGATCCTCGATTTGGAAATACCCATGCCCTTATCTTGTTTGAAACACCTCAAGATGCACTTCGTGCAATCGAAGGCGGTGTGCCAATCAAGACCTTGAATGTCGGCTCAATGGCGCATTCAACTGGTAAAACCATGGTCAATAACGTTCTTTCTATGGATAAAGAAGATGTCGCAACCTTTGAAAAACTGCGCGATTTAGGTGTTGAATTTGACGTTCGTAAGGTGCCAAACGACTCGAAGAAAGACTTGTTTGACTTAATCAACAAAGCAAATGTGCCCCACTAATTTCTAATTAGAAATTGTGGTCTGATTGAGGGTTTCATTCATCGGCAAACTTGAGTTGTTCGCCTATCACACTTGAGCAAACCTAGCCAGATGAACCAAACCAATTCAGTCATACTTGGCACGATAGAGGAAGAAACAATCGTTTTCAGCCTCGTCTTATATCGTTATGAAAAGAAAGGATTTATCATGTCATTAATTTCAATGATTTTGGTCGTTTTCGTCGCTTTCCTCGCTGGTATGGAAGGTATCCTCGACCAATTCCAATTTCACCAACCAATCGTTGCTTGTACCCTTATCGGTCTTGTAACAGGTAACCTTGCAGCAGGTGTTGCGCTTGGTGGTGCCCTTCAACTGGTGGCCCTCGGTTGGGCAAATATCGGGGCTGCGGTTGCACCAGACGCTGCCCTTGCTTCTGTTGCTGCTGCAATCATCCTTGTAAAAGGTGGCGACTTCTCACAAGGAGCTATCAGTGTCGCTCAAGGGATTGCGATTCCTCTTGCAATTGCTGGACTTTTCCTTACCATGCTCGTTCGTACTGCTTCTGTCGCTCTTGTGCACGGAGCTGATGCGGCTGCTGAAAAAGGAAACTTTGCTGCTCTTGAGCGCTACCACCTAGTCGCTCTTTCACTTCAAGGGCTTCGTATTGCGATTCCTGCTGCCCTTCTTCTTGCGATTCCTGCTGAGTCAGTAAAAGCAATGCTTGACCTCATGCCAGAATGGCTCAAAGGAGGAATGCAAGTCGGTGGTGGTATGGTGGTAGCCGTTGGTTTTGCCATGGTTATTAACATGATGGCAACCCGCGAAGTATGGCCATTCTTTGCCATTGGTTTCGTACTTGCTGCTGTCACTCAAATCACCCTTATCGGTTTTGGTGCTCTCGGTGTGTCAATCGCCCTTATCTACCTTCACCTTTCAAAAACTGGTGGAAATGGTGGCGGAGGAGCTACCTCTAACGACCCAATCGGCGATATCCTAGAAGACTACTAAGAAGGGAGATTTACAATGTCAGAAAAATTACAACTTTCCGTAAACGACCGTAAAAAAGTATGGTGGCGTTCTCAATTTCTTCAAGCTTCTTGGAACTACGAGCGTATGCAAAACTTGGGTTGGGCTTACTCTTTAGTCCCTGCCCTTAAAAAACTCTACACTAATAAAGAAGATCAAGCCGCAGCTCTCAAACGCCACATGGAATTCTTCAATACACATCCATACGTAGCTGCTCCTATCATCGGGGTAACACTTGCCCTTGAAGAAGAACGTGCAAATGGGGCAGAAATCGATGACGCTGCTATCCAAGGGGTAAAAATCGGTATGATGGGGCCTCTTGCTGGTATCGGTGATCCAGTATTCTGGTTTACTGTTCGTCCAATCCTTGGTTCTCTTGGTGCCTCTCTTGCCCTTTCAGGAAATATCATCGGACCAATCATCTTCTTTGTTGCTTGGAACTTGATTCGTATGTCCTTCTTATGGTACACACAAGAAATCGGCTACAAAGCTGGTTCTGAAATCACCAAAGACATGTCTGGTGGTATCCTCCAAGACATCACAAAAGGTGCTTCTATCCTTGGGATGTTTATCCTTGCGGTTCTCGCACAACGTTGGGTATCTATCAACTTTACCTTCAATGTCTCTGAAGTACCGCTTGCCAAAGGAGCTTTCATTGAATGGGATAAATTGCCAGCAGGCAGCGAAGGAATTCGCCAAGCCTTTGAACAAGTTGGTCAAGGACTTTCACAAACTCCTACTAAGGTCACAACCTTCCAAGATAACTTGAATGGCTTGATTCCAGGATTCATGAACTTACTCCTTACCTTCCTATGTATGTGGTTGTTGAAGAAAAAAGTGTCTCCAATCACCATCATCATTGGCCTCTTTATCGTTGGTATCCTTGCTCGTGTAGCAGGTATCATGTAAACATGAATTCTACTAGAAGAAGGTTCCGGCCTTCTTTTAGTGTTTTTCATCCCAACTATCGACAAGATAGCAAGCAAACCTCAGAAACTGGAAATAAATCCAATCTATAAATGTGGTATAATAGAGAAAACAAGAACGATAAGGAATCATCATGGCACAATCACAAAATAAAACCGTTGAATTTCAGACAACTGGTGTCTCTTACCTCGGAATTGGAGGAAAGGTCGGCAAATTTTTAGTTGGTGACAAGGCTCTAGAATTCTACGCCGATGCCAATGTGGAAGACTATATCCAAATCCCTTGGGAAAATGTTCTACAAATTGGTGCAAATGTCTCGGGAAAAACGGTCAGTCGGCATTTCCAAGTTTTTACAGACAGTGGGAAATTCCTCTTTGCCTCCAAAGATGCTGGTAGCATTCTCAAACATGCTAGAAACCATATCGGCAATGAAAAAGTCGTCAAATTACCCACTCTTTTGCAAACAATCAGCCACTTTTTTAAAAATCTATTTGCAAAAAAGTGAAAAATCAAGTATAATAATTGCAACGGATAAGTAGTATCAGGCGTTTTTCAGAAAGTCTGCGGTCGCTGTGAGCAGATAAGCAAGGGATATGAAATTCTACCGTTTCATTTATTTTCATACAAAAACAAGTGCACTCATGTGAAGTTGGATGGAACCGTGGCTCTGTCACTCCAACACGTTCATGGGTGTATTTTTTATAGGAGGAAGAACATGTTAGATATCAAACGTATTCGTGCCGATTTTGACGGTGTCGCTGCAAAACTTGCAACCCGTGGAGTAGCAACTGAGACCCTCGCTCACATCAAGGAACTCGATGCCAAACGCCGTCAGGTCTTGGTCAAGGTCGAAGAATTAAAGGCTGAACGCAATACCGTATCCGCTGAAATTGCCCAAGCAAAACGCAACAAGGAAAATGCGGATGACAAGATTGCAGCTATGCAAACCCTCTCTGCAACGATCAAGGAGCTCGATGCTGAACTCCTTGCCATTGACGAAGAATTACAAGCCATTCTCGTCATCTTACCAAATACGCCACATGATAGCGTACCAGTTGGGGCAGACGAAGAAGAAAATGTCGAAGTGCGTCGTTGGGGGACACCGCGCGAATTCGACTTTGAACCCAAAGCGCACTGGGATCTCGGGGAGGACTTGGATATTCTTGACTGGGAACGTGGAGCCAAGGTAACCGGCGCTCGCTTCCTCTTCTACAAGAACCTCGGTGCTCGCTTGGAACGTGCCCTCTATAACTTCATGCTCGATGAGCATATTGCCGAAGGATATCAAGAAATCATCACTCCTTACATGGTCAACCACGATTCTATGTTTGGCACAGGACAATATCCAAAATTCAAGGAAGATACCTTTGAACTTGACCAAACCAACTTTGTCCTTATCCCAACAGCCGAAGTACCGCTTACCAACTACTACCGTGATGAGATTGTAGACGGCAAAGACCTGCCAATTTACTTCACTGCTATGAGCCCATCTTTCCGTTCAGAAGCTGGTTCTGCTGGTCGTGACACTCGTGGTTTGATTCGCCTGCACCAATTCCACAAGGTTGAAATGGTCAAGTTTGCCAAACCAGAAGAATCTTACGAAGAACTAGAAAAAATGACAGCCAACGCAGAAAACATCCTTCAAAAACTAGGACTGCCTTACCGCGTTCTTGCTCTTTGCACAGGCGACATGGGCTTCTCCGCTGCGAAGACCTACGATTTAGAAGTCTGGATTCCTGCTCAAAATACCTACCGTGAAATTTCTAGCTGTTCTAATACTGAAGATTTCCAAGCACGCCGTGCCCAAATCCGTTACCGTGATGAGGCAGATGGCAAGGTCAAACTCCTTCATACCTTAAATGGTTCAGGACTAGCCGTGGGGCGTACTGTCGCTGCCATTCTTGAAAACTACCAAAACGCAGACGGCTCTGTGACTATTCCAGAAGTCCTTCGTCCATACATGGGTGGCGCAGAAGTCATTGCACCAAAATAAGACTGTTTTATAGAATAGAGGAAGAACTATCCTCTAGCCCTTCCCTGACGGTTTTAATTCGCTACCTCACAATAGTCAGGCTTGAGATTCGCTATTAGCTTCAGCGGTAGCAGGTACCTATAAGGGACTTTTGCCTTAGATATACGATATATTTATCATACCTAAAAATAGGTTGAGCAGTTGCTCAACCTATTTTATTAGGCTCTATAATATCTGTAGTGGGTACGCCCGCCACAGAGATTATGGAGCCTTTTTCAGTGTAGAAAAAAAGTTCCATATGACCTATAATGAAAAGCGACAAAACTATCATTTAGAAAGACTCATATGGAACAACTAAATCTTATCACAAATTTTCTCAAAATGAAAGACAAAAATATCACTATCACTAATGAATGCGACATGGGAACACACTTAGAACTCCACGGTCACTTGGATTACACAGCCCCTAAATGCCCTTCCTGCAAGGGACAAATGGCTAAGTACGACTTCCAGAAAGCCTCTAAAATCCCCTACTTAGAAACTGCTGGCTACCCGCTACTTATCCGCCTTCGAAAGCGTCGTTTCAAGTGCAAAGACTGTGGGAAAATAGCGGTCGCTGAAACTCCTATTGTTAAGAAGAACCATCAAATCTCTGTCGCTGTCAACCAGAAAATCGCACAATTACTCATCGAAAAGCAAGCAATGACACATATCGCACACAGACTCTCCATTTCTACATCTACAGTTATTCGAAAACTCAATGAGTTTAAATTTGAAACGGATTGGGATAAGCTTCCAGAAGTCATGTCCTGGGATGAGTATGCCTTCAAGAAAGGGAAAATGAGCTTTATCGCTCAAGATTTTGACACAAATAACATCATCGCTATCCTTGATGGAAGAACGCAAGCAACCATCCGAAATCACTTTCTGAGATACCCTAGAAAGGTCAGAAACCGCGTTAAAATCATCACTATGGACATGTTTAGCCCTTACTATCAACTAGCCAAACAACTTTTTCCTCATGCTAAAATCGTGCTGGATCGCTTCCACGTTGTGCAACATCTCAGCCGTGCTATGAACCGTGTCCGTACCCAAATCATGAATGCTTTTGACCGCAAATCGCATGAATACAAGACGCTCAAACGCTACTGGAAACTGGTACAACAAGATAGCCGTAAACTCAGTGACAAGCGGTTTTATCGCCCTACTTTTCGCATGCATTTGACCAATAAGGAAATCTTAGACAAGCTCCTATCCTACTCAGATGAGTTACGACAACATTATGAACTCTATCAACTTCTTTTATTCCATTTCCAAGAGAAAAACTCAGATCATTTCTTTGACCTAATTGAGCAAGAAATAGCCACTGTTAACCCTATTTTCCAGACGGTATTTAAGACGTTTCTAAAGGATAAGGACAAGGTTTTAAACGCCTTGGAATTGCCTTATTCCAACGCTAAATTGGAAGCTACCAATAATCTTATCAAAGTCATCAAGCGTAATGCCTTTGGATTTCGGAACTTTGAAAACTTCAAAAAGCGGATTTTGATTGCCATCAATATCAAAAAAGAGAAGACCAACTTGGTCCTCTCTAGATGTTAGCTGACATCTACCCACTACAGTTGACAAAGAGCCTTTTATTATTCTAATTCTGATACTATAATAGCCGTTTTTTATGTTCCATTTCTGCCGCACCACACTTTATTCAGATGTACTGAGCAGTTATTTTCCCCGTAGTGATATTATCCGCAATAGCAATCCTGCTGTGGATGCCAAAAATGTTCATTTTGATTTTTACAGAGTACTGCTATAGTTGTTTATGATCAGTAAATTTATTTAACAGGTGAATGAAGATGACTAAATGAAAGGCTATTAGCGTTATAAAGCCTCCTATAATATTTCCCTTTTGAAAATATAAAAAGATAAATATAAAAAGATCCATTATTATTATTTCAAGCATAGAGATGATTAAAAATTTTTTCATTTTATCTCCTTTCAACATATACATATTTTTGTTTATTCTATTACAATGATAGAATGATTTTGTAAAAAAATCAAAAAAAAAGGAGGCTTTACAATGAAAAATTGTAAAAAATTATTAACCGGTTCGTTTTTAGGGATTTGTATTCTAGCGAATAGTATTTCACCTGTTACTATGGTTTATGCTAATGAAATTCCTAATGCATCATTTTCTCAAAAAGTTTCTAATGCTACTTTTTATGATGAAGTAAATAGGGTTTCCGTTGAAGTTGTAAATGCTGATGTATTACGATTAACTTATGAAGATGGAACGATAGATGTATTGGAAAAGAAGGAAGATGGAGTGTATAAAAACGGCGTATTATTTGTTGAAAATAATTCATTACCTTCTGTTAATAGTATTTTTAGAAGTTCTGGTTGGGCAGTCGTTGGAGTAACATCCGATAGAGCTGATAGAGATAGTGTGGTTCATAATGCTATAGGCGCACTTTATAGTACCGTGTTAGGTTTGGTAGGTGGGGGAGCTATTGGTTTCCTCATTGAAGCAATTCAATTAGCGACACATTCTAATCCTCCTGGAGCATATAGTAGAACAACTGTATTATATAATGCTTCTGAATTAAGATTTAAAGTTATTAATGATTATTTTAGAGATCCTTATTTCTCGCAACATGTTAAAACAACCGTTGGATATGTAACTATTCCTCAATAAAAAGATATCTAATGTAGTTAATACTTTAAGAACCTGTATGCACAATTGAAGTCCTTTTATATAAAAGATGGTTTTTCGCTAATCAAGTCAGTTTTTTGAGGGAATACTGACTGTATTTTGAAAAAACCAGCCTTAGATGGACGTGCTGAACTGTGAATACAGTTTCTATATATATTGAGACAAACGTCTAACTCCAATACTCTATAAAAAATCAAAATCTTTCCCCAGACTCTTTGTTAATATTTTCGGAAACGCTCATACCGTTCTGCGACTAATTGTTCTCTTGAACGAGATTGTAACTCCGCAAAGCTAGCAATCAACTCTTCTTTCAAGCCTTCCACAACTTCTGTTTGACTGCCTTTTTCTGAAATAACCTTGTCAATTACTCCCATTTCCAATAGTTCATAGGAGGTGATTTTCATGAGCTTGGCAGCTTCCATAGCACGACTGGCATCTTTCCATAAAATAGAGGCAAAACCTTCTGGACTAAGCACCGCATAGATGGCATTCTCTAACATCCAGACTCGGTCTGCTACTGCTAGGGCGAGTGCGCCACCTGATCCCCCCTCACCGATGATTAGAGCAATAATAGGAACCTTTAAATCACTCATTTCCATGAGATTACGAGCAATCGCCTCCCCTTGGCCACGCTCTTCCGCACCGATTCCTGGATAGGCTCCAGCCGTATTAATCAACGTCAGAATTGGCCGACAAAATTTCTCAGCCTGCTGCATCAAGCGTAGTGCCTTGCGATAACCTTCTGGATGTGGCTGACCAAAATTTCGTTTCAAATTATCTTGTAAACTCTTACCTTTTTGAATCCCTACGACTGTGACAGGCATTCCACCTAACAGCCCAAGACCACCGATGACTGCACCGTCATCGCGAAATTGGCGATCACCATGCAATTCCATAAAGTCATCTAGGAGCAGACGCGCATAGTCCAGACTGGTCAATCGAGCCTGATCACGTGCCTGCCGAATGATTTTTGCTATCTCCGTCATCTCTTTCCTCCATGCAATCGAACTAGGTAGCCAATGGTTTCCCGTAATGCTTGCCGCTTGACAATTGCATCGACAAATCCATGTTCTTGTAAAAATTCAGCCTTTTGAAAATCATCTGGTAGCTGCTCTCGAACAGTCGTTTCAATCACACGACGGCCCGCAAAGCCTACTAAGGCTTGTGGCTCAGCTAGGATAATGTCACCCTCCATAGCAAAGGAGGCGGTTACCCCACCTGTCGTTGGATCTGTCAAAATGGTCAAATAGAACAAACCTGCATTGGAATGGCGCTTAACAGCTGTAGAAATCTTTGCCATTTGCATGAGACTCATAATCCCTTCCTGCATCCGAGCACCGCCCGAAGCTGTAAAAAGGACGACCGGAAACTGTTGCTCTGTCGCATATTCAAACAAACGGGTGATTTTTTCGCCGACCACGGTCCCCATACTAGCCATGATAAAGGACGCATCCATAATACCGAGTGCTACTTCCTGACCTAAAATCTCTGCCTTTCCTGTCAATACCGCTTCATCCAAACCTGTTTTCGCACGGACTGCTGCTAACTTTTCGGTATACTGGGGGAAATTGAGAGGATTGGTCGTTTCAATACCTGTAAACAATTCTTCAAACGATCCCTCATCGATCGTTAAATTCAGACGCTCATAGGCACTAATACGAAAGGTGTAGGAACAATGCTGGCACATTTTCTCCTGACCCAACTCTTTCTGATAAATCAGACGTTTGCAGGCAGGACATTTTGAAAATAGGGCATCCGGCACTTCGGGCTTATTCTGAGAAGTTGTATTCATAAGCGATCGATTGGGATTGATGCGAATGTATTTATCCTTTTTTCTAAATAAAGCCATTGGCTCCTCCTTCTTTACTACTGATTAGCCTCACTTCTACTCGTCAAAAATCAATATCTGATGTCGTTAACCCTGCGTTTTTTAGGACACAAGCTACGCTAGTTTTATCTATCACCTTCCACAATTCTCAATTGTGGAAGCTAGTCAGATGTTAATTTTTATAGTGTATTACTCTACTACTCCACGATAACGAGGTAAAAAGTCTTCCATGAGGTAGGCGGTGTCATAATCTCCTGCTACCACACGTTTATCCGCAATCAAGTCCAATTGGAAATCTGTATTGGTCACCAGTCCATCAATCTCTAACTCATACAAGGCACGCTGCATTTTCATCAAAGCTTCAAAACGATTGCCACCATGGACAATGACCTTAGCAATCATGCTGTCGTAGTAGGGCGGAATTGTATACCCTGGATAAACCGCCGAATCCACTCGCACTCCGACACCACCACTCGGTAGGTAGAGATTAGAAATCTTCCCGGGACTTGGTGCAAAGTTAAAGGCTGGATTTTCAGCATTGATACGGCACTCAATGGCATGACCCTGAATCCTAATCTCGTCTTGAATCACACTCAGTTCTTGCCCTGCAGCAATACGAATCTGCTCCTTGACAATATCAATGCCCGTGACAAATTCTGTTACAGGATGTTCTACCTGAACACGGGTGTTCATTTCCATGAAATAAAACTGACCACTTGCTTCGTCTAGCAGAAATTCAATCGTTCCTGCATTTTCATACCCAACAGACTGGGCTGCTCGTACTGCTGCTTGGCCAATCTGTTCACGAAGGGTTTGCCCAATAGCAATGGACGGAGCTTCTTCAAGAACCTTTTGATTATTACGCTGAAGGGAGCAATCACGCTCTCCTAAATGGACAACATGACCGTATTGGTCTGCTAAAATTTGAACCTCAATATGTCTTGCTGGGTAAATGACCCGCTCAAGATACATAGCCCCATTTCCAAAAGCGGCCTTGGCTTCGCTGGAAGCAGACTCAAAAGCTGCAATCAGGTCTGCTGCTTTTTCCACCTTGCGGATTCCTTTTCCCCCACCACCAGCTGAAGCTTTTAGCATGACAGGATAACCAATTTTTTCAGCAATGGCAAGGGCTTCTTCAGCTGTAAATACTTCTCCGTCTGAACCTGGAATCACAGGGACATCTGCTTCAATCATCTTTTTTCGAGCATTAATTTTATCCCCCATGGTGTCCATGACTGCTCCAGACGGTCCGATAAATTTAATTCCTACTTCGGAACAAAGAATCGCAAAGGTAGAATTTTCACTTAAAAAACCAAATCCTGGGTGAATAGCTTGCGCCCCTGTTACGACAGCTGCAGAAATAATGGCATTCATGTTTAGATAGGAATCTCTCGAACGAGCTGGACCAATACAAATAGCTTCATCTGCTAACATCGTATGCAAAGCTTCCTTATCAGCCGTTGAATAAACTGCAACTGTTGCAATTCCCAATTCGCGTGCCGCACGAATAATCCGCACAGCAATTTCTCCACGATTGGCGATGAGTATTTTTTGAAACATGTTCTCCTCCTTCCTCTTCATACTCTATAAAAACAGCACTATTTAACTAGAGTTTGGGACAAAAGCCCCGTATCCCATTACATTTTATCGTTTTAACAGTTTGACGCGGTAATTGTCAGACTTGTAAGGGAGTTTGGAACCTCAAAAGGGTTCTCACTCTCTATTTTCCAAACTCAGACACCTACTGCAAAGGTTAGGGTTCCACTTGCTGCGAGTACACCGTCTACTTCCGCTTTGGCTTCAACAACTGCAATCGTCCCACGACGTTTGACAAAACGAGCTGTCATGATGAGCTGGTCTCCTGGCACAACTTGCTTTTTAAATTTTACCTTGTCCATACCTGCGTAAAAGACCAATTTCCCCTTGTTCTCTTCCTTAGACAGTTCCAAAACACCTGCTGTCTGCGCTAGGGCTTCCATAATCAGAACTCCTGGCATAACAGGATAGTCTGGAAAATGCCCATTAAAGAACGGTTCGTTCATGGTCACATTTTTTAGCGCTACAATTTCATCTTCTCTAACCTCCAGCACCCGATCAACTAAAAGCATCGGATAACGATGAGGAAGAGCTTCTTTTATTTCTTGTATCGTCATCATACAATCCGTACCAATCCTTGTCCAAATTCAACCACAGCTTCATTAGCAACCAAGACTTCTGCTATCACACCATCACACGGTGCAGGAATTTCATTCATCACCTTCATAGCTTCGATAATCATCACGGTTTGACCTTTTTTAACAGTATTACCTACTGAAACAAAAGCCGCCTTGTCTGGTGATGGAGATAGATAGGCTACTCCTACGAGCGGACTGTCTACAACTGTCCCTTCGCTCACGGTTTCAGGAGCCCTTTCTGCTACTCTTGCTACACTGGTTGCTTCAACTCTCGGCTCTGACATACCTTCTGCTGGGGTAGCCGACTGAATACTTGGTCCAACCGACTCAGCCTTGTGTTCATTTTTACTAAAGACGAGTTGAACACCGTTGTTTCTATAAGAAAATTCCCGTAGACTTGATTGATCAAATTGAGCCATCAAGTCCTTAATCTCAGTATTGTTCACTTAATCCTCCCAACGTTTAAAAGCAATCACGGCATTGTGGCCACCGAAACCAAAGGTATTTGAAATGGCATGGCGGATTTCCATATCACGACCTTGACCATAAATAACATCTGCTTCAATGTAATCGGACAATTCTGTCGTTCCCGCTGTCTTTGGAGCATGAGAATGGCGTATGGCCTCAATCACCGCAACCGCCTCAACGGCTCCTGCTGCTCCTAAGAGATGACCAGTGTAAGATTTGGTAGAAGAAACTGGCGTATTCGTCCCAAATACTGCTACAATCGCTTGGCTCTCTGCCTTTTCATTAACTGGAGTAGAAGTTCCATGGGCGTTGATATAATCAATATCTTTAGGTTCTAAACCTGCTTCACCAATGGCTAACTTCATCGCCTTAATGGCACCAAGTCCTTCTGGATGAGGAGAGGTCATGTGGTGGGCATCGCAGGTATTTCCATATCCTACAATTTCTGCTAGAATGGTCGCTCCACGTTTTGTGGCATGCTCCAAACTTTCCAAAACCAGGACAGCTGCACCTTCTCCCATGACAAAACCATTACGATCCTTATCAAAGGGAATAGAGGCTCTCTCTGGATCTTCCGTGGTGGAGAGGGCTGTTAAGGCTTGGAAACCGCCGATTGCGAACGGTGTAATCGCAGCTTCTGAGCCACCTGCTAACATGACATCTTGAAATCCAAATTTGATGTCACGAAAGGCCTCACCAATTGCGTCATTGGATGCAGCACAAGCGGTAATCACACATTTACAAATGCCATTTGCCCCAACCTGCATAGCAATATTGCCAGCAGCCATATTCGGAAGAGCCTTAGGAAGGACCATAGGTCGAATTCGCTTTGCGCCCTTGGTGTTCATTTTTTCAACCTGCTCTTCAATTTCCTTGATTCCACCGATACCTGTTGATAAAACAACACCAAAACGGTCGCGATTTAGGCTATCGGTATCTAAAGCAGCATGAGCAACTGCCTCGTGAGCTGCATATAAAGCATATAGAGAATACAAATCATAGCGGTTGCTATCTTTTTTGACGAAATACTTATCAAATGGAAAATCGGTCACTTCTGCAGCATTGTGGACATTGTAATCGCTCGTATCAAATTTGGTAATCGGTCCAATTCCGACTTTTCCAGACTTCAAGCTATTCCAAAATTCTTCAGGTGTGTTTCCGATTGGCGATGTTAGGCCATATCCTGTTACTACTACACGGTTTGTTGTCATGTCTTACTCCTTTATTGCATGGTTAAGCCACCATCTATGGCGAGCACTTGGCCTGTGAGGTATTCTTGGCGAGCGAGAAATACAGCAACTTCTGCTACTTCTTGTACCAACCCAAAACGTTTCATCGGAATTTGCCCTAGCATAGCTGTCTTGATCTTATCCGGTAAAACAGCTGTCATATCTGACTCGATAAAACCTGGTGCAATCGCATTGACACGGATATTGCGACCGGCAACCTCACGGGAAATCGACTTGGTCAATCCAATCACGCCTGCTTTAGAAGCTGCATAATTGGCCTGACCGGCATTCCCTGTCAACCCCACGACACTAGACAAATTGATAATTGCTCCAGCTTTCGCCTTGGTCATCGGTTTCAACACAGCCTGTGTCATATTAAAAGTCCCTGTCAGATTAACCTTAAGTACCGACTCAAAATCATCTTCTGACATCCTTAGTGCCAAGCCGTCTTTGGTAATGCCAGCATTGTTGACCAAGATATCGACAGAACCTGCATATTCAATGGCTTCTGCTACCATACGCTGTGCTTCACTAGAGTCCGCAACATTGCCCAGCACCACATGGACTTGAACACCATAAGATGCAAAACTCTCTATCACCTCTTCTGAAATACTATTGCGCCCATTTAAGATAATATTAGCTCCTTGCCTTGCAAATTCATGGGCAATACCCAGTCCAATTCCACGACTAGATCCTGTAATCAAGACATTTTTTCCCTTTACTTCCATTTTTTACTCCTCTGCCATAAATGTTGCCAGTGTAGCGAGATTTTCGACCTGATGGACACGTGCTGAGCGATCAATTTTTTTCAAGAAACCTGACAAGACTGCTCCTGGCCCAATTTCAACAAATTCTGTTACTCCAGCCGCCTGCATACAAGCAATCGAATCATAGAAACGAACGGGTTCCATCACCTGGCGCGTCAAAAGAGGAACGATTTCTTCTTTGGTCATCACCTGAGCCAGCGTATTGCCAACCAAGGGAAGGGTAAAATCATGAAAGGAAACCGTCGCCAAGGCTGTTGCTAATTGCTTTGAAGCAGGTTCTAGTAAGGCTGTGTGAAAAGGGCCTGATACATTGAGGGGGATCAAGCGCTTCACCCCTGCTTCTTTCAGCAAATCTAAAGCCCTATCGACTGCAGCAACTTCACCACCAATCACGATTTGAGCAGGTGTGTTGTAGTTAGCAGCTGCCACAATGCCATATTCTGAAGCTTTTTGACAGACTTGTTCAATTATATCTAAATCCGCATTCAGGACGGCCACCATTTTACCACTACCTGCCGGCGCAGCAGTCTCCATATATTCACCACGCTTAGCTACCAGGGCAACCGCCTCTTTAAAATCTAAGGCACCTGAAGCTACCAGGGCACTATATTCACCTAGAGAGAGACCGGCCACCATATCTGCGCTTGCTCCCTTTTCCTGCAACAAACGCCAAATAGCAACTGAAGTCGTCAAAATCGCTGGCTGAGTATAGCGAGTTTGATTCAGTTTTTCCTCATCTGAGTCAATCAAGTGCCGTAAATCATAACCAAGAACACTTCTTGCTTCATCAAAAGTTTGTCTCACAATTTCATACTGGTCATAGAGGTCACGCCCCATTCCAAGGTATTGAGCACCTTGACCAGCAAATAAATAGGCTCTTTTTGTCATCTTATTCTCCACTTGTTGCCCAACGTGTAGCCTGTTCCTTGATAACACGAGCTGCTCCGTCATAAATATCACGCACAATCTCCGCACATGACTCTTCTTTTCTAATCAAGCCAGCAATCTGTCCAGCCATGACGGAGCCATAATCCACATCACCGTCTACAACCGCATTACGCAAAGCGCCAGCTCCTAAGACTTCAATGTCTTCGCTTGTTTTTTCCCCACGTAGAAAGTCTTTTTCTGCGCTTGCATAAGCTGTTGCCAACTTATTTTTGATAGCACGTACAGGATGACCTACGACTTGAGCGGAAACAGTAGTATCAATATCTTTTGCCCTGAGAATCTTAGCCTTGAAGTTTGGATGAGCATTGGATTCTGTTGCGACAACAAAGCGTGTCCCAACTTGTACTGCCTCCGCTCCTAGCATAAAGGCCGCTGCCGCTCCAGCACCATCTGCAATTCCTCCTGCCGCAATAACAGGAATGGATACTGCCTCAACTACCTGTCGGACCAAAGTCATAGTCGTCAATTTTCCAATATGGCCACCAGCTTCCATACCTTCTGCGATGACAGCATCAACACCTAGTTTCTCCATGCGTTTTGCAAGGGCAACACTTGGAACAACTGGAATGACTGTAATTCCCGCAGCATGAAACCGCTCCATATACTTCCCTGGATTTCCAGCACCAGTCGTTACCACTTTGACACCTTCTTCAATGACTAAATCAACAATGTCTTCTACAAATGGTGATAAGAGCATGATGTTGACTCCAAATGGCTTGCCAGTTAATGATTTAACCTTGTCAATATTGGCTTTGACAACCTCTTTTGGGGCATTTCCGCCACCGATAATCCCTAGACCTCCTGCATTGGATACCGCACCAGCTAAATCCCCATCTGCGACCCAAGCCATTCCACCTTGGAAAATAGGATAATCAATACCAAGCAGTTCTGTAATTTTTGTTTGCATACCGTCCTCTTTCAATTCTTCATTTGCTTAGTTAATCATTTGAGACTCAAACAATTAACTAAACAAGGAAGTGAGTATCTTTCACTCACTACTTTTTTATAAATATTTTGACATATAGATGTTTTGAATATCAAAGTATGTACCCTAGTAAAAATGCTAGAAACTAGCATTTGACTACTCCTACTCAATCACAATCAGCACCTAAGCAGCTTTTATAATTAAGAACTGTGAAGGTTAGAAAGCGTTCTAGCAAAGCTAATCTCTGCTAGAACTGACATTCACTCAATGTTAGCGACTGATTTTTGACGAATATTATTTTGTTTGTGCTTCTACGTAAGCCACTAAATCAGCTACCGTGTTCAACCCTTCTTCTGATTCGATTTGAATATCAAATTCATCTTCGATTTCTGAAATAACTTGGAACAAGTCCAATGAATCTGCATCTAAATCTTCAAATGTTGTTGTAAGGGTCACTTCTTCTGCATCCTTACCAAGTTCTTCAACAATAATTGCTTGTACTTTTTCAAATACTGCCATGATAGTTCTCCTTTAAAGAAAATATAAAATTTTTTAATAACTGTAAAAACAGTCCATTAACTAAAGTTTTAATAGAATAGCTCCCCAAGTGAGGCCTCCACCAAATCCACTCATCACCAAAGTTTGGCTGCCGTCAAGGAGAATGCTACCCTGCTCTACACACTCCGATAGTAAAATCGGAATACTTGCTGCACTGGTATTGCCATACTCGGCCATATTGGCTGGAAATTTCGCTAGATGACTGCCTAATTTCTTAGCCATTTTTTCCAAAATCCGTCGATTGGCCTGATGTAATAAATAATAATCAATCTCATCATCTGATAAATCGTGGTTGACAAGCAAGTCTTGTATGGTCTTGGTCACATCTCGCAGCGCAAATTCAAAGATAGAGCGCCCTTCCATTTTCAGATAGGGATGAGGAACACTTGTTTCTGAAAAAGGAGATGAAAGTCCTGACACACCTGATTGTAAATCCATTCCTCTGCTACCATCTGTCCGATGAATTTCCCCTAGAAAATGCGGTTGCTCTGCCACATCTAATAGGACACCGCCTGCACCATCTCCAAAGAGAACAGCCGTGCTTCTATCTGACCAATCAAGGGTTTTGGAAAGTGTTTCTGCACCAATGACCATCCCTCGTTTGTATCGACCCGAAGCAATCAACTTTTCAGCAGTCGATAAGGCAAAGACAAAGCCTGAACACGCTGCAACCAAATCATAGGCAAAGGCTTGACTTGCACCAATATTGGCCTGAACTCGTGCTGCTGTTGACGGCATAGCAGAGTCTGGTGTAATCGTTGCAAGGATAATAAAATCAATCGTTTCTGGAGCATAGCCACTCTTTTGCAGCAACTGCTTTGCTACTTGTGTCGCTAAATCACTCGTATCCTCATTCCTTGTGATATGGCGTCTGCGAATCCCCGTCCTAGAGGCAATCCACTCATCACTCGTATCCATTAGCAGCGCCAATTGATCATTTTCAATAACTTGCTTAGGAACATAATGGGCCACATGACTGATTTTTGCAAAGCTCGTCATTTTAAGCCCTCCAAGAACTGATAGAGTTTCAAGAGACCCTTTTTCATGACCTTATATTCGGCTTCATCCATATCTGAGGTAATTTGGTGCACCATCTCCTTGTGAAATCGTTGGTGCAATCGATAGACCAATCTCCCTTTTTTGGTCAAATGAAGATGAATCACACGGCGATCTCTAGTTGATCGAACCCGTTCAATATAGCCTTTTCGTTCCAAATTATTCAAACTAGTTGTTACTGTACCAAGTGTGACCATCAAAGCACTGGCAACATGACTAGGAGTCACACCTTCTCTGTCACCAATGACATCAATCGTGTGCATTTCCTTGATTGAAATATCCTTAAAACGACTACCGCGCAGGCTGGTTTCTTCAATAATCAATACATTATTAAAGATTGCAGTCAGATATTCATTGATCTTTGCTTCTTCCACAATTGAATGCCTCCTCACATACTTTGACTCTCAAAGTATACGATAGATTTATTTGATTGTCAAATATTTTCTGTTACATCGGATAGAATTTAAGAAAGAATTGACCTGTACTATTCTATAAAAATTAAAATCTGACTAGGGAGCCGTTCAAAAAGTGTCCAGCATTTTTTTGTTTGAGTAGTTTTACGCATATCAATAGTCAGAGGAGTGACAATTAATACTTGAGGCTAGAAATTCGAAAGCGAAATTGACAAAATCAAATTCCTACGAAATAACGATTGAGTCCTTACTCCCGGTGATAGATAAAACCAGCGTAGCTTGTGCCCTAAAAAACTCAGGTAAAACTAGAGTTCAGCAAGATGAGTAAGCGACATCAGATGTTAATTTTTAACGAGTATAGATGGCGTCTCCGTATGTCAACATAATTCCTTTATAGGTCGTCTGCTACTCCTTTTCTCGTTATACCTACTCTATTATGACACACATCAAAGCATTCTAAAAATTTCGTACAAAGTCTACTGACAAGCGGAATAGTTTTTGTTATAATGATGAAAAGCATAAAAGGAGAGTGAAAATTTTTATGAAAGTGACTAAATTTGGCGGTAGTTCCCTCGCATCAGCTACCCAACTTGAAAAAGTATTCACTATTGTCCAAGCAGATTCAGAACGTCGATTCATCGTCGTATCTGCTCCCGGTAAACGAGATAGTAACGACACTAAGGTAACCGACGCTCTTATTAAATATTACAAGGAATATATAGACGGTAAAGATGTTTCTGTCAGCCAAGAATGGATTATCAATCGCTATCAAGCCATGGTAGATGAGCTAGATTTCCCAGGCAAATGCATGAAAAAAATCAAAGACAGCATTTTAGGACTTGCAACACTACCGATTGAGGACAATGACTTTCTCTATGATGCTTTTTTAGCAGCAGGAGAAGATAACAATGCCAAATTAGTTGCCGAATATTTCACCTATAAGGGTATTCCTGCCCGCTATATTCACCCTAAAAAAGCAGGTATCATTGTTAGTTCAGAACCTGGAAATGCACGCATTTTACCTTCTAGCTATGATAAAATCGAAGAATTGAACAAGGCCGACGAAGTCCTTGTCATTCCTGGATTCTTTGGGGTAACAGTTGATAACCAAATCTGTACCTTCTCTCGCGGTGGCTCAGATATTACTGGTTCTATCGTTGCTGCTGGTGTTAAGGCTGATCTCTATGAGAACTTTACAGATGTTGACGGTATTTTTGCTGCTCATCCTGGAATCATCCACAATCCACATTCTATCAAGGAATTGACCTATCGTGAAATGCGGGAGTTGGCCTATGCTGGATTCTCTGTCCTTCACGACGAAGCCCTACTTCCTGCCTACCGCGGTCGCATTCCGCTTGTCATTAAAAACACCAATAACCCTGACCACCCTGGTACACGTATTGTACTCAAACATAGCGACCATACCTTACCCGTTGTCGGAATCGCAGCAGATGACGGCTTTGTCAGCATCAATCTGTCGAAATACTTGATGAACCGAGAAATCGGATTTGGTCGGAAAGTCTTAAACATCCTCGAAGATCTCAATATTCGTTGGGAACATATGCCGACTGGAATCGATGACCTCTCACTTGTTTTACGCAGCCGCGAATTGACACCAATCAAGGAAGAAGAAATCCTCCGTCAGCTCAATTCTAAGCTCGAAGTCGACAAGGCAGAAATCGAATATGGATTATCGATTATCATGATTGTTGGTGAAAACATGAAGAGTCATGTCGGGGTAACAGCTACCGCAACAGCTGCCCTCTCTCAAGAAAATGTCAACTTGACCATGATTTCTCAAGGTGCTAGCGAAGTATCTGTCCTATTCGCTATCAAAACAGAAGAAAAAGAAAAAGCCCTCAAAGCCTTGTATAAAGCCTTTTTTGGATAAATCTATTCTAGCTAAAAATCCAACTCTGACATGAGAGCTGGATTTTTTTACTTTATTTTATATAGAACGTTACTTGACTTCTACTTTATCAAGCCAAGAACTTGCAGTCGTTGCAAGGACACCATTCAATTCTTCCATGTTCTGACGACCTTGATCTGCCAACCACGCCTTAGCCGCAGCTTCTCCTTCTTTCGCAAAGACTGCAACCGCATCTTTCCATGTTGCACGACCACACAGCACACCATTAAAGCTAGAACCTGCTTCTTTAGCTACCACAAGTGTTTCTTGGAAGAGCTTAGCGGATACACCCGCACTCAAGAAGATAAATGGTAGGTGAGTTGCTTCTGCTTGTTCTTTAAAGTATGCCTTTGCTTCTTCTAGGCTATAAACAGGTTCTTGATCCGTATAGCCTTCCACAAAGTTCATATTAACTGGAACTTCGACCTTCAAGACGTCAGCATTGTAGCGAGCCTTGCTAAATTCACGCATCGCACCATTCACTTTATGAGGTTTCAAGGCTGCATATTCACGAGATGTCACATCCATATCGCTAGCATCATAGGTCAAGATTTCCACAAAGTAAGGAATATCTTCAGCGATACACTCGCTACCGATTCGTTCGATCCAGGCATGCTTGATATCGTTAATTTCTGGCTTATCATCTACATCATAGTAAAGCAAGATTTTCACCGCATCTGCACCCAATTCTTTGATCCGTTTTGCAGACCAATTTGGAAGCAAGTCTGGTAAGCGACCTGGTGTTGACGCATCATAGCCTGTTTTCTCATAAGCCGCAATAAACCCACAATCTGGATGGCGCAATTTTGAAGCTAGTACACCATATTCCGCATCCAGTAAGATAGAGCTTGCATACTGAGTCAAATCACTTGAAATGACTTTTTTGAAATCAACCAGAATCTCATCTCCAAAATCAGCATCTGCTGCTGCCGACAAGAGTCGTTTCAAAGCACCACGTTGGTCAATCGCGAGGGCTGCAATCACTTTTTCGTCATTTGAGAGACGAACTAAATGATCATACTTAGCCTGTGAAAGTTGTAATTTTTCCATTATCTTCCTCCTAGATAAAGTAGAGTATAAGCAATAATAACTGGCTTTCTGCCAATAAACTATCCATTAATAGTAGCAACTATTCGACACCAAAGCGTTTCACACCATCCAAATACGTAGCCTGTAAACGACCTTTATCATCGACTACAATGAAATCTGCTGCCCGACCTGCTACAATTTGTCCACAGACATGATCGATATTGACAGATTTTGCTGGAGCAAGTGATGCCATACGGACAGCATCTGGTAAACTTGCCAAGCCCCATTCGACAATATGTTCTACTGCCTGAATCAATTCCAAGATAGAACCTGCTAGACTGCCATTGTGTTTCAGGCGAGCGGTTCCGTCTTTGACTACAACCTCAAATTCACCCAAGCGAGAATCTCCTTCCCCTTGGCCTCCTGCACGCATACAGTCAGTAATGAGAACTGTTTCTTCTACCCCACGCGCTTTCAACACAATATCTACTGCTGCTGGATGGACATGGTGACCATCACAGATAACCTCAGCAAAGACATTTTCTAAATCAAGCGCCGCACCGACCATGCCTGGTTCTCTATGATGAAGCCCACTCATCCCATTGTAAACATGGACGAAGATATTGGCTCCTGCTTCAACTGCCTTTTTAGCTTGATCATAGGTCGCATCACTGTGGGCAAGGGCAGTATGAATCTTTTTCTCATTAGCAAAGTGAATAAATTCCTCTACTCCATCCCGTTCTGGAGCAATCGCAATCTTATTGACCAAGCCTTCTGATAAACGGTGCCATTTGTCCAATTTCTCAACAGACGGATCGCCCATATACTTAGGATTTTGTGCGCCCTTGTATTTCTCTGTGAAAAACGGCCCTTCAAGGAAAATACCTTGAATCTTAGCACCTGTTTCTTCACCCGCATGACGACCAATGGTTTCACAAACCGCATCCAAATTCTCTGTTGAATCGGTTAAGGTTGTTGGTAACCAAGAAGTAACACCACAAGACAAGAGCCCTTCTGAAATCACCTTAATTCCTTCAAAATCATTGTCCATAACGTCATACGAAGCATAGCCATGAATATGAGTATCCACTAGACCAGGTCCAATATGATAGTCTGAATAATCTACAATTGTTCCTTCTGGTTTTTCCGTCACAATCTCACCAAATTGACCATCATCTGTAATCTCTAGATAGGCATTTTCAACCTCTCGATCGGACAAGATAATGGATTTTGCAAAAATATAGTGTGCCATGTTGTCTCCTTTCTCAAAGACTCGATTCTACTAAATTAACATATTAACCGAAAACTGGTTATAACCTCTCCTCTTTATTGTACTCACCTTTTACTAAATTGTCAAGTTATTTCTCAATCCTAGCTAGCTTTTTCTGACGCTAAACAAGACCGTTCACTCCTGATTATTTCAACGAAGCAGACAGGCAAAAGCCATCTAAAATAGAGAAAGTACCTTGCTGCTTAAAATTAAACAGACAAAAACTGCTGTTTCCATCTTACAAACAGCAGCTCTATTCTATTCATAATAACGAGGAATCCGATCCGACAAACCGCAAACTACCTCATAATTAATCGTTTTGAGATAATCCGCCCAATCCTGTACCTCTATCGCCCTATCACCACTGACACCAATCAAGGTAACAAGAGTTCCTAAAGGATATTTCTTCGGTAAGCGCACCGTAATTTGGTCCATGGAGACACGACCGACTACCGGACACCATTCCCCTTCTACTAGCAATGAAAAGCCTTGCATCGTGCGGAAAAAACCATCTGCATAGCCAATTGGAATCGTACCGATATATTCTGTTTGTTCACTATGGTAGGTCGCACCATAGCCGATACTGGCTCCTGCTTCTACTTCTTTTATATGAACCAATTCCGAGGTCAAGCCCAAGGCTGGCCGAATAGAATAGGGCAAATCTAAGGCATGACCACTCGGGTTCAGACCATATAAGATATTTCCCAACCGCACCATTGTAAAGATCGTATCTACATGCCAAATACTAGTAGCCGAATTACTCGCATGAATGCAGGCCGGTACGTAGTTCAAATCGGAAATCAACTCCTTAAATCGAGCCAATTGCAATTGAAATTGACTGTCATCTTTCTCATCAGCCGTCGCAAAATGAGTGAACACCCCTTCGATTGTAACACCATGTTGCCCCAACTCATCCATGGCTTGATTGAGGGATTGACTATCCCTAAAACCAATCCGCCCCATACCGGTATCTACTTTCACATGAACCTGCAAACCGTGCAAGGAAATACCTTGTTGTAAGAGCAATTGTATCCATTCAAGACTAGCTACTGTCACCATGATTTTTTCTGAAATGGCAAGAGGCACGGTCTCTACAGGTATAATTCCTAATATCAATATTGGTTGAACAATTCCTGCTTGCCGTAATTCCAGCGCCTCATCCATATTGGATACACAAAAGCCATCTACCTGATTCTCCAAATGTCTGGCAACTGCAACAGCTCCGTGACCATAGGCATTAGCCTTAACGACCGCAAAAACCTGTGGCTGATTGGGCAATCCTTGTCTGACTTGCTCTAGATTCTCTGAAATAGCTGCTAAATCAACCTGAATAGTTGTTGGTCTATGAATGCTTGCTCTCATCTATTTCCTCCAAAATCACACTCGCCTGTACAAACCCAGCAGAGTGGCTAATGCTAATCCAGGACTTGGCTTTAATAGGGGACCTGGCGATATAGGGTGCCCCTTTTTTATCTGTTAAAATTTCAATATCGTGAAAACCGACTTGCCCAATCCCTGTCCCAAGTGCCTTGACAAAGGCTTCTTTCGCCGACCATCGGCCTGCTAAATACTCAACTTGCCGTCGGTGTTTCAACTGTCGAAAACGGTCTAATTCGTTTTCTGTCAATACCTTACTGGCAAATCGTTCGTGCTTCTTCATCGCTACTTCTACAGCAGCCATATCTTGCATGTCTATTCCGTGTCCTATTATCATTTTCTAAAAAAGAAGCGGGATATCCGTGCTCTTTCAAAGACCGGATACCCTCACTTCCTCCCTCATGTTTCTTAACTTACTTGCTTGCGACCATGACAGTTCTTAAATTTCTTGCCTGACTGACATGGACAAGGATCATTACGGTCAACTCCTTCAAAGCGCACTTGCTCATTTGGAGTAACTGTTTGTGCTGGAATGATATTCTTCGTAGCAGTTGTACGAGCCTCTTGCGTAGCATGCTCCCGTTCAATATTGTCATGAATCTGTGCTTTCATCATCAAACGCGTCACATCAAACTCAATCGAAGCAATCATATCATTAAAGGTTGTGAAGGCTTCTGATTGGTACTCCACAACTGGATTATTTTGCGCATACCCACGAAGACTCACTGCATTGCGGAGTTGGTCCATCATGTCAATATGGTCTGTCCATTTATTGTCTACAACACGGAGGATCAATACCTTTTGGAATTCTCTCACACGATCTTCATCACGCAATTTTGCTACTTGACTGTTATAGACTTCCAGGGCACGATCATAGAGGTAGGATACGATTTCTTTATCTGATTTACCTTCCAAATCCGCCAAAGCGATAGACTCTTCTGAAACAAGATTTAACTGTGCAAAGTTCAAGATTGCCTGTAGAGCTTCATCGCTCTTACTTGACCGATGGTCTGCTACTTGCCGTTCAATCGTCCGAAGAATCATCGCCTTGATTTCTGGAGCCAAATCGCGATTAGCTGTAATCACATCGTGACGCTGATTGTAGATAATTTCACGTTGTTCACGCATGACATCGTCGTACTGAAGGACTTGTTTACGAGAATCGTAGTTATTTCCTTCGACCCGTTTTTGCGCCCCTTCTACCTGACGGGTTAACATTTTTGACTTAATCACAGACTCTTCTTCTGTCAAATTCATGCGTTCCATGAAGGCCTTGATTCGCTCTGAGCCAAAACGTTTCATCAAATCATCTTCCAAAGAAAGATAGAATTGGGACTCACCTGGGTCTCCCTGACGGCCTGAACGTCCACGAAGCTGATTATCGATCCGACGGCTCTCATGGCGCTCTGTACCGATGACACAAAGTCCACCAAGTTCACGAACCCCAGGGCCTAACTTGATATCCGTACCACGTCCAGCCATGTTGGTCGCAATCGTCACCGCACCACGTTGGCCAGCATTCATGATGATTTGTGCTTCGCGGTAGTGGTTTTTCGCATTCAACACTTCGTGTGGCACACCAGCAGCAACTAGACGTTGTGAAATGTAATCGGATGTTTCTACAGCTACTGTACCAACCAAGACAGGCTGTCCTTTTTCGTAGCGCGCTTTAACATCGGCTACAACGGCATTAAATTTGTACTCCAAACTTGGGTACAGCAAGTCTTCATGGTCAATACGAGCAATCGGACGGTTGGTTGGAATTGGAATGACACGAATGTTGTAAATTTCACGGAATTCTTCTTCCTCTGTCTTACCAGTACCTGTCATTCCTGATAGTTTCTTATACATCCGGAAGAGGTTTTGGTAAGTGATAGAGGCACTCGTTTTTGATTCATTTTGAACAGGGACACCTTCTTTTGCCTCAATCGCTTGGTGAAGACCGTCTGAATAACGACGACCTTCCATAGTCCGCCCTGTAAATGGATCGATAATCATGACTTCTTGGGCTTCATTGACCAGATAATCAATGTCATAAATCATGATGTAATTGGCACGTAGAGCATTGTCAATAAAGTGTGTTAGGGCAACATTTTCAATATCATATAGATTGTCTAATTTAAAGAAACTCTCGGCTTTATCAATCCCTGAGTCTGACAAACCAATCGTTTTAGACGGCACATCAATAATGTAGTCATCCTTGTCCAATGACTTCACCAGCTTATCCGCTAAGAAATATAATTGATTTGTTTCTGAAGAAGTTGGACCAGATACAATCAGCGGTGTCCGAGCCTCATCGATTAAAATAGAGTCAACCTCATCGACCAAGGCGTAATTCAGTGGACGTTGCACCATATCTTCTGCACGAACCACCATGTTATCACGGAGGTAGTCAAAACCAATTTCTGAGTTGGTTGAGTAGGTAATATCGCAATTATAGGCTTCTCGTTTTTCAAAGGAAGACTTAGCAGCCAAGTTAATTCCGACAGACAAACCAAGCCATGAGTAGAGCTCACCCATTTCGGTCGCATCACGTTCTGATAGGTACTCATTGACTGTGACAACGTGCACTCCTTCGCCAGACAAGGCGTTTAGATAAACTGGCATAGTTGCTGTCAAGGTTTTTCCTTCACCCGTGCGCATCTCAGGAACATCTCCATGATGGAGCACAATCCCCCCATTACCTGTACTTTATAAGGATAGAGGCCAAGAACACGCTTTGCTCCCTCACGGACTACCGCAAAGGCTTCATAGAGCAAATCATCTAAACTTTCCCCACGATGGTAGCGCTCTTTAAATTCTGCTGTTTTTGCTTGCAGTTGCTCATCTGATAAAGCCGCCATTTTATCTGCATAGGCCAGAACCTTATCAGCCATCTTTTCTAATTTTCGTAATTCACCTTTATCATTTTCGATAATTGTTTTTAAAATATTTGCCATTGTTTTCCTTACTTGTATCGATTCTTATTTTTTTGTGTTCTTTTCATTATAGCACGTTTCCTTACTACTTTCAAGAATGAGCGACAGTTTAAACCGATGAAGCCACTACTTCACCGGTCTTATTTCAAGCATGTTTTTCGATTATGGATGACTAGCAATAATTTCTAATTCCTGCCCCTTCAAAGTCCACTCAGTCACATCGGCAGGTAAGATAAAGTGGTCTCCTTTTCTAATGGAATAGCCCTGCCCTTCAATGATAAGTTCCCCTTGACCAGCCAAGACACTGACCAAGTAATAGTCAGCTGTTCGCTGCATGTGAACTTGCCCTGTTACCTCCCACTTGTAAACACTGAAAAAGTCATTGGCAACAAGCAGGGTTGAACGCAAATCATCTGCGTAAAGAGTCACAGGACGGCTATTTGCTGGCTCTCCTATTGTTGTTACATCAATGGATTTTTCCAAATGCAATTCTCGTAGATTGCCTGCCTCATCTTTTCGGTCAAAATCGTAGACACGGTAGGTGGTATCACTTGATTGCTGGGTTTCCAAAATCATAATGCCTTGTCCAATAGCATGAATGGTTCCGCTTGGCACATAGAAGAAATCCCCCGCCTTGACAGGAACCTTCTTCAACAACCCTTCCCAATCTTTTTGGTTAATCTTTTCACGAAGTTCTTCTTTTGAGAGAGCCTTGTGCCCATAGATAATTTCAGATCCTTCATCAGCTACCAAAACATACCAGCATTCGGTCTTGCCAAGCTCTCCCTCATGTGCTAAACCATAAGCATCATCGGGGTGAACTTGTACGCTCAACCAGTCATTGGCATCTAAAATCTTCGTCAAAAGAGGAAAAACGTCTTCTCTGCGATGAGCAAAAAGTTCACGGTGTTCACGGTACAAATCATCTAATTTCCAACCTGCATAGGTGCCATTTTTAATCAAGGAAACCCCGTTTGGATGGGCTGAAATCGCCCAGTATTCCCCGATATGGTCACTTGCACTTTCATAACCAAATTCGTTCCGAAGCCTAGTCCCGCCCCAAATCTTTTCCTGCATAACCGATTGTAAAAATAATGGTTCCGCCATAATGATTCCTCGTTTCTATTTCCTACTGCTATCCTAACAAAAATGACTTAAAAAAGCGAATTTCCTCCAAAGATTTCTCAAAAAAGGGGAGAAAACGCTACTTGCTAATACTCTATGAACGGAAAAAATGCCAGACAAAGTCCAGCATTTCCATTTTTATTTTTCAGAGACTTGTTTGGCCAAGGCAAAGTTTCCAAGGGTTGCTGAGCCATTTTCTGCAACAGCTGGTGTTACAATATACTCTGTTGCTTCTGGTGTTGGTACATAGTCATTCATCAAAGCGGTAAATTTATCGCGTACACGTTTCAGCATGTGTTCTTGCGCCATGACACCACCACCAAAAACAATGACTTGTGGACGATACATCAAAGTTGCCTGTACTGCTGCTTGAGCAATATAGTAGGCCTGAACATCCCAGACATCCGCATTTTGCTCAATCAATTCCCCACGAATACCTGTACGAGCTTCCAATGACGGACCTGCTGCCAAGCCCTCTAAACAGCCATTATGGAAGGGACAAACACCTTTAAATTCTTTAGCAACGTCCTGTGGATGCAAGGCAACATAGGTATGACCAGCTTCTGTATGCCCTACTCCACCAATGAATTCTCCATTTTGGATAGCACCAGCTCCGATTCCTGTACCGATTGTATAATAAACGAGGCTCGTTACTCCCTTACGAACAAGAGCTTCCCCAAATGCAGACGAGTTCACATCTGTCGTAAAGTAAAAAGGAATCTTAAATTCTTTTGCAATCAAGCCCAACAAATCAACATTTGCCCAATGAGGTTTTGGAGTCGTTGTGATATAGCCGTAGGTAGCTGAATTTGGATCAATATCAATTGGTCCAAATGAGCCAATTGCAATCCCTGCCAAACGATCTTCATAGCGTTTGAAAAATTCAACCGTACGCTCAATCGTCTCATAAGGTGTCGTCGTTGGGAATTGCGTTTTTTCAACCACTTGGAAATTCTCATCCCCTACTGCACAGACAAATTTAGTCCCTCCAGCCTCTAGGCTACCATACAATTTTGTCATCTTTTTCTCCTTTTAAAATCAGTGTCATTTTAGCTTATTATACCATAGTTTTAGGCGTAAGAAAAAGGCGAAACGCCTTTTTCATGTGATTATTTTGCAACTTTAAGGAAGGCATCGCCATGCGCTACTGTCGCATCTGCAAGAGCTTCAACAGTTGCAAATTCTGCTGTGTTGGTCACGATAATCATCGTTGTATCATCGAGACCTGCTGCTGCAATTTTGCTTGCATCAAACTTAGCAATAGCTGTCCCTGCTGTAACCTTGTCGCCTGCTGCAACTAATTTTTCGAATCCTTCACCATTCATGGATACAGTATCAATACCGATGTGGATAAGAATTTCCGCACCACTTGCCGTCTTCAAGCCATAAGCATGACCAGTTTCAAAGGCAATAGTGACTTCTGCATCTGCCGGCGCATACACAACACCTTCAGAAGGTTTTACAGCAAGACCTTTCCCCATTGCGCCTGATGAAAAGACAGGGTCATTAACATTTTCAAGGGCAACTACTTCACCTGAAAGTGGTGAAACAAAGGTTTCTTCATTAACAAGAGCCGCTGGAGCTTCTTTTACTGCTTCAGTAGTCACTACTGGTTCAGACTTTTTTGCAGGAGCTTCTTCATCTTCAAATCCGAACATGTAAGTAAGCGTGAAACCTGCTACGAATGATACCGCAACCATTAAGATGTAAGAGAAGAGTTGTCCGTTCACGTAAAGGAGAGTACCTGGAATAATTGTAATTCCAAATCCAGTACCTGCAAGTCCTAGAAGGGAAGCAACCGCTCCACCGATTGCACCTGCAATCAATGAAAGGAAGAATGGTTTACGGAAGCGTAAGTTTACACCAAAGATGGCTGGCTCTGTAATTCCCAAGAAGGCTGCAAGAGCTGCTGGGAAAGCAAGAGCTTTCAATTTAGGATTTTTTGTTTTCACACCAACTGCGATGGTTGCCGCACCTTGTGCTGTCATAGCCGCAGTGATAATGGCGTTAAATGGGTTTGCTCCGGTATTTGCCACCAATTGAGATTCCAACAAGTTGAAGATATGGTGAACACCTGATACCACGATTACTTGGTGAACGCCCCCAATCAAAAGACCTGGAAGACCAAATGGAAGAGCAAGAAGAGCATTTGTCGCAGCTAAAATGTAGTTTTCAACCACGTGGAAGACTGGACCAATGACAAACAACCCAAGAATAGACATCACAAGGAGGGTCACAAATGGTGTTACCAAGAGGTCAAGTACTTCTGGGACATACTTGCGGACAAATTTCTCAAATTTAGCACCAACAATACCGATAATGAAGGCTGGAAGAACAGATCCTTGCAAACCAACGACTGGAATAAAGCCAAAGAATTGCATTGGCGTCACATCCCCACCTGAAGCTACTGCCCAAGCGTTTGGTAAAGAACCAGAGATGAGCATCATTCCAAGTACGATACCGATGGTTTGGTTTCCACCAAATACACGGAAGGTTGACCATACCACAAGGGCCGGAAGGACGATAAAGGCTGTATCTGTTAAAATTTGAGTATAGGTGATAAAGTCAGGGTTATACTCCGCTATACCAAAGAAGGACATAATCGCTTCTTGTGTCAACAAGCCACGGAAGCCCATGAACAAACCAGTCGCTACGATTGCTGGAATGATTGGAACAAAGACGTCACCAAATGTACGAATGGCACGTTGGAAGGCATTTCCTTGCTTAGCAGCTTCTGCTTTCATCTCATCTTTCGAAGAAGTTGGCAAACCAAGTGCTACGACTTCATCATAGATCTTATTTACAATACCCGTACCAAAGATGATTTGGTATTGACCTGAATTAAAGAACGCACCTTGTACCTTCTCAATATCTTCGACACGTGCTTTGTCGATTTTATTTTCATCTTTTACCATGACACGTAGGCGAGTGGAACAGTGAGCTACACTGTTGACATTCTCACGTCCGCCCAAGGCTTCGATGACATTTTTTGCAATTTCAGTGTTATTCATCTTGCAAAAATCTCCTTTGTACTATTTTTCTTTTTTGAAAGTGTTTTCAACCTTTCTATGCTTTTAATTATACCATTTTTTATCAATATGTCAAACGCTTGACATAAATTTTTATTATTTTTTCTGTTTTTGGGGTAAAACCTTGCTTTTTGACAAGCAAACGTTTACTATATTACTATAACGATAGAAGAAATACATATACGTAAAACAAGGAGAAAACATGCCCTTCACAACGGAAGAACGCTACCGTGCTTATGCAGATTGGTCGGCAGACTATATTGAAACCATTAAAAACAACACCCAAAACTCACCTTGGAGAACGAATTTCCATATTGAGACACCACACGGCCTCTTAAATGACCCCAATGGTTTTTCATACTTTAATGGAAAATGGACCCTTTTCTACCAATATTTTCCATTTGGGGCAGCTCATGGGTTGAAATCGTGGGTTCATACTGAGTCAACAGATTTAGTCCACTTTGAGCCAACAGGAACCATGGTCTATCCTGACACACCTCTTGACAGCCACGGTGCTTATTCAGGATCGGCTATGCAGTTTGGTGACAAGCTCTTCCTCTTTTATACAGGAAATGTTCGTGATGAAAACTGGATTCGCCACCCTTACCAAATCGGTGCTCTCATGGATGCCAATGGGAAGATTGAAAAAATGGATAAGATCTTGATTGATCAGCCAGACGACACGACAGACCACTTCCGCGACCCACAAATTTTTAATTTCAAGGGTGACTACTATGCGATTGTCGGCGGACAAAATCTGGACAAAAAAGGAATCATCAAACTCTACAAAGCTGTAGACAATGATTATCTCAATTGGGAGTATGTGGCTGATTTAGATTTCAACAATGACTTGACTGCCTATATGATGGAATGCCCAAATCTTGTTTTCATCGATGAAAAGCCAGTTCTCCTCTATTGTCCGCAAGGACTGGATAAAAGCATTCTTGACTACGACAATATCTATCCAAATCTGTACAAGATTGCACAGTCCTTTGACCCAGAAACAGCTACAATGGTCGAACCAAGCCCCCTTCAACAACTAGATTATGGTTTTGAATGCTACGCCACGCAAGCCTTCAATGCTCCTGATGGACGAGCGCTTGCCGTCAGTTGGCTTGCCCTACCAGATGTGGAATACCCGACAGACCGCTACGATTACCAAGGCTGCCTGTCCCTTGTCAAAGAATTGACGATTCAAGACGGCAAACTCTACCAGTACCCTGTTGAAGCGATTACGAGCCTTCGTACAGATAGCCAGATTTTCGCCCCCAAAGCCGCAACAAACAATTGCTACGAATTGGAATTGACAGTAGAAGCAGATAGCAAGATTGACTTGGTTCTCTTTGCAGACGCAAACGAAAAAGGACTTAAACTCTCTATTGACCCTGCCAATGGAAAGGTAACTCTTGACCGCAAGGACTGTGGTGAAGCTTTTGCCCTCGACTTTGGTACTGAACGTCATTGCCAAATTGACAACCAAGTAACAACCGCTAACATCTTCATCGACAAGTCTGTCTTTGAAATTTTCATTAATAAAGGAGAAAAGGTATTTTCTGGACGTGTCTTCCCGCGCCAAGACCAGACAGGTATTGCGGTGCTAGCAGGTCAAGCGACTGGAAATTACTACTCATTAGATTATGGTCGCAAAACTCACTGATGTCGCAAAACTAGCCGGAGTCAGCCCTACGACTGTCTCCCGTGTCATCAATAAAAAAGGCTATCTGTCCGACAAAACGGTCAAAAATGTGACCGATGCCATGCGTGAACTGGGCTACAAACCCAACAATCTCGCTCGGAGCCTACAAGGAAAGTCTGCCAAACTCGTTGGACTTATCTTTCCAACTATCAGCAATATCTTTTATGCAGAATTAATTGATTACCTCGAAAAAGAATTGTTCAGCCGTGGCTACAAGGCCATCATCTGTAACAGCCAGCACGATTCTGCCAAAGAGCGAGAATACCTAGAAATGCTGACCGCTAATCAGGTAGACGGTATTATTTCAGGTAGCCATAATCTGGGAATCAAAGACTATGACCGCGTATCGGCGCCGATTATTGCCTTTGACCGCAATTTATCACCGTCCACTCCGATTGTCTCTTCTGACAATTACGGCGGAGGGGTCTTAGCTGCTGAAACACTCCAAAAAGCAGGGTGTATAAAACCGATTATGATTACAGGAAATGACGATTCCAATTCTCCTACAGGCCTTCGGCAAACGGGATTTTCTAGCATTTTTCCACATGCAGCCATTCACCATATTTCAAGCGATTTCTCCCCTGTTCGTAAGGAAATGGAAATCAAAACCATTCTCCAAACAAGCTCAACAGACGGTATCTTTGTTTCGGGGGATTTGACGGCTATGTTGGTCTGGAATATCGCCCAATCCTTGGGCTTATCTATCCCCCAAGACCTCAAACTCATCGGCTATGACGGTACCTATTTTATCGAAACACACTACCCCCAGCTGACTACCATCAAACAGCCCCTAGCAGATATAGCCAAGCTCATGGTGGATCTTCTCGTACAAAAAATTGAGGGATCAACCCTCGAACAACATTATTCTCTACCTATTAGCCTCTTAGCAGGTCGAAGTGTCTAATATAGTAAATGGAACATCGTTAATGCAATTTGACTAATTTCAATGTATAAAAAAGGAAGCCAGTTAGGCTTCTTCTTTTTTGATAAACTGACTTAAGACACCATTGATAAACTTTGCAGAAGCAGGGTCTGAAAATTCTTTGGCCAGCTCGATTGCTTCATTGACTGCTACACGATCTGGTGTTTCTTCAAAATACAACATTTCAAATAGCCCCAAACGCATAATATTTTTATCAATCAAGGTCAAGCGATCCAAGGTCCAACCTGCTTTCAAACGTGGAGCTAATTGAGCATCAATCTCATCCTGCACACCTGCAACTCCTGTGACCAGGTTGAGCAGAAAGAGCGGAATCTCCACTTCTTGCTCTTCTTCATGGTCATACAGGTAGGCAAATTGAGCTGCTTGAATAGGTTCCTGTCCAAACTCCAAGGATACAATCGCTTGAAGCGCACATTGGCGCAAGTAATGCCGTGATTCGTTTTGCTTATTCTTCATCTAAGAAGTCCTCACCAAACAAATCCTTTAAGTCTGGTTTTGGTGTCTTGTCTGGCACGATACCATCCACATGGATATTCACGGTTTTCACTGTGACATCTGCATAGTTTGCAACAGCTGTTTTTACCGCGCGTTGAATGTTCATTGATACTGTCGGTACATTCACGCCGTATTCCAAATAGACATAGATGTCCGCCGTCACTTCGCCTTTTTCATCTGTTTGGAGATACACACCACGATTTAAGGCAGTCTTTGACAAACCATCTTTAACACTTTTATTATGGAGAGAGTGCACACCTTCCACCTTTGCAGAAGCAATTCCTGTGATCACTTCTAACACGCGAGGTGCAATCACAATTTCGCCTACATTTTCTTTTGCCATTCGAAATCCTTTCTAAGAGGAATGCTATTAAGCACGTGATACGTATGTTCCCTCTGCTGTGTTGATAACCAATTTTTGACCAGCTTCAATGAAATCTGGCACATTCACCACAAGTCCTGTTTCCATTGTCGCAGGTTTTCCTGAACCAGTAACTGTTGCACCCTTGATAGAAGGTTGTGTTTCAGCAACGACCAATTCAACCGTAGTTGGAACAGTCACACCAATCACTTCTGTTCCGTAGAACTGAATTTTCACTTCTGAATTTTCAAGAATGTAGAGTAATTCTTCTTTGACACTTGCTACTGGAATTTCATATTGATCAAATGACTCTGTATCCATGAAGTAAGCTGTATCATCCATTTGGTAAAGGTAGGTTGCTACACGTGTTTCGATAATCGCTTGTTCAAATTTTTCATCTGGACGGTAGGTTGTATCAAACGTTGAACCTGTACGAACATCGCGCAATTTCATCCGCATGATGGTATTTCCTTTACCTGGTTTGTGGTGACTCGCTTCTAATACGCGGAGAAGTTTTCCGTCTGGTGCGATAAATGTCATACCTGCTCTTAATTTACTTGCATCAATCATGTTTATGATTACCTCTTCATTATTTTATTATTCGTTTTATTCTACCACAAAATGGCTGATTTCTCAAATCACAATCAACTCTTTTGGTGCCAAGGTCAAGATTTTACAACCTGTCTCTGTAATCAAAAGATCATCTTCGATCCGCACTCCATATTTGCCTTCCAAATAAATCCCTGGCTCATCCGTCAAGACCATACCAGCTTGAATCTTATCGGTCGCTGTTTGTCTGAAATAAGGAATTTCATGGACATCAAGCCCCATACCATGGCCAATACCATGCGTAAAGTAGGGACCGTAGCCTGCCGCTTCAATCACACGGCGTGGCACCCCATCAAATTCACGGTATTCCATGCCAGCCTTTGCCGCTGTAATCAGGGCTTGGTTGGCTGCTAAAACAGTCTGGTAGATTTCTGCCTCTTCATCGCTGACAGAACCAATATAGATGGTACGTGTCATGTCGCTCACATAATGGTCATAGATACAGCCAAAATCAAGTGTCAGAGCATCACCAGTTTCAATGACCTTATGGGACGCACGTCCGTGCGGCATAGCAGAGCGGTAACCAGATGCGGCAATGGTATCAAAGGATACGGCCTCAGACCCCATTTCCCGCATGCGAAAATCAAGGAAATTAGCCACTTCAAGCTCTGTTTTTCCTGGTTTGATAAAGTCCAAAGCGTCTAAAAAGGCTTGATCCGAAATCTGACAGGCACGTTGAATGGTCGCAATCTCTGTCTCATCCTTAATCATACGTAAGTTCATGACCATATCTGTCGTTGGCACTAGGCGTATTCCTTCAAATACGGTCTGCATAGCTTGGTAATAGGCAACAGACACCTCATCTTCAAAGGCCAACTCAGTTACCTTGCTATCTTTTAAGATTGCTGCAACCACTGAAAGGGCATCTCGGTCTGATACCACCTCAAAATCGTTGACCACAGACTGGGCATAGGTGATATAGCGATCATCAGTGATCAACACTTGTCGTTCTGCTGTAATCAAAACCGTTCCAGCCGAACCCCAGAAACCTGTCAGATAGTAAATATTCTTCAAATTCGTGATGAGGAAGGCAGGCAGCTCCTGAGCAACCAATTCATCGCGCAGCTTCGTTAATCGTTGTTCCATCTTCTATCTCCTTACAATTGATTAGTATCATTGTAACATAAAATCGCGGAAATTGGAGCAGCACAACCGTCCTTCGTTCACAGAAAACAAGTCAACAGACTGCTTGCGAGCAAAAAGCAAGAGGGTCAGTCAGCACTGAACCTCCATTAGAGTCTACCATTTAGGGAAATAAGGATAAGGGCAACAGGATTAGTTTTCAGCTATTTTGCCTAAAAGGTGGATTGCAAGCCATTGAGATAGGACAATGCTAGTAAACATCAGCAGAAAGAACTGATCAACCGCACTCGTATTTTTCGCTAAAGCAAGAGCTAAAAATGGAGATAGCAAATATAGAATGATTTGTAGCCATGTTATAGTCCGTTTGTTCATCATCTGAATACCTAACTTTCTAGTGAAATTTCCCAAAATAATAGCCGCTTGCAGTTTTTTTAAGCTATCTGATTAAACTTGATAACAACCTAATAATACTATAAAAAACAGCATCGCAACTAAAACGCTGCTATTCAGTCTACCCTTTTCATTGGTTCTCAGGCAGAGAATCGGCATCTTCCTCCGCATTTTTCCCTCTCGTTAGAAGGTAGATAAAATAAATCGGAGCAATGAGATACAACCCTAGATAAATCAAACGTGAAAAAACAGCTGGAAGTTTCCATTTCCTATCCTCTTCAAAGTCTTCTAGAACAAAGGAAAAACAAATAGTAGCCGCTAAAAATAGAGGGTGGACAGTATTTTAGGAAAGGTCAAAAACGACTCCTCAAACATCATGATATACACGAATAAAAACATGCAGCCAACAATAAATGCAATAATATCAAACCTTAATTTCTTCATACGACCACCACACCAACACCCTAGTCGGTTTCACCTTTCAACGATTTTGAAGCCGAGACAATAGTGTCTGTCCTTGCTTCTTTTATAGCTTTAGCAATTTGACGCATATCAATAGTTAGGGGAGTGACTATTGATACCTGAGCCTAGAAATTCGAAAGCGAGGATTGTCTGGTTTGTAAAACGTTGATAAATCAACATTCTAGTAGAAGAGGCTAGCGAACATTTCGCTAGCTCTATTTCCAACCTTTCACAATTCTTAATTGTAAGGAGCGAGCTATGCTCGTTCTATTTCCAACCTTTCACAATTCTCAATTGTGAAAGCTAGTCAACTTGCGGGGGTGGGAGTAAGCGAATCCAGTGGGCCCGAACCTAGAAAGAACGGAGTGAGGTTAATCGATTTCTTCGAAATCACGATTTTGGTTCCACTCCCACCCTTTTCTCGTTGATAGCCATTTTTTTCAGTATTTCTTCAGATAGGTCTACTCCAAGCATCTCTAAGATACCGAGCAAATAAATAGCACTATCGGCCAATTCTTCTGCCATATTTTCTTAGTCACCCTTTAAATAGTTCTGCTATTTCACCATGTAATAATAAAAGTTCAAATTTGATGTCTGTCGTATTAAAACCATGATTGACCTTATTTTGGATTACACGTTTTTGTAGCTCTGATACATCAACCTTCATCTCGATTTCCCCTTTTCATACATGCTCCAGTCTGATTCAGTACCTATCTGCAACGGTCAGATATCGTCCTAAATTCTTGGATGTAACTTCCCTTTCAAATACTGGCCTGTATAGCTGGCTTCGTTTGCCGCTACTTCTTCTGGTGTTCCAGTTGCGATAATCATACCGCCACCGACACCGCCTTCTGGACCTAAATCAATGATGTGGTCCGCAGTCTTAATCACATCGAGATTATGCTCGATGACCAGTACGGTATTTCCGTCATCGACAAAGCGTGCCAAAACTTTTAATAGCTGGGCAATGTCTTCTGTGTGGAGACCTGTCGTTGGCTCGTCCAAGATATACAAGGATTTCCCAGTTGAGCGCTTGTGGAGCTCACTGGCTAGCTTCATCCGCTGGGCTTCTCCTCCTGAGAGAGTTGTCGCTGGTTGTCCCAAGGTGACATAACCTAGACCGACATCTTGAATGGTCCGCAATTTCCGCTCAATTTTTGGAATATGCTTGAAAAACTCAACTGCATCATTGACAGTCATATCAAGGACTTCCGCGATATTTTTTTCCTTGTAATGGACTTCAAGGGTCTCTGAATTGTACCTGCGACCATGACAGACTTCACAAGGGACAAAGACATCTGGCAGGAAGTGCATCTCAATCTTGATGATACCATCTCCCGAGCAGGCCTCACAGCGTCCACCCTTGACATTGAACGAAAAACGTCCTTTCTTGTAGCCACGAATCTTGGCTTCATTGGTCTGAGCAAACAAATCACGGATATCATCAAATACACCAGTATAGGTGGCAGGATTGGAACGCGGAGTACGCCCAATCGGACTCTGGTCAATATCAATCAAGCGGTCCAAGTGCTCAATTCCTGAAATGGATTTGAATTTCCCTGGCTTTTCCGAATTGCGGTTGAGTTTCTGAGCAATGGCTTTTTTCAAGATAGAATTGACCAAGGTGGACTTGCCAGAACCTGATACACCTGTAACAGCGACAAATTTTCCAAGCGGAATCCGAGCCGTTACGTTTTGCAGATTGTTTTCAGAGGCTCCTGTTACCTCGATAAAACGACCATTTCCAATTCTCCGCTCCAAGGGGACTGGAATTTCACGTTTCCCAGACAGGTATTGGCCTGTGATTGACTTTTTATTTTTTGCAACCTGGCTTGGTGTGCCTGAAGCGACAATCTCCCCACCAAAGACACCTGCACCCGGTCCAATATCAATCAGATAATCCGCTGCTCGCATGGTATCCTCATCATGCTCCACCACAATCAGCGTATTGCCCAAATCTCTCATTTTCTTAAGACTAGCAATCAAGCGGTCATTATCTCGCTGATGAAGTCCAATCGACGGCTCATCTAGGATATACAAGACACCGCTCAAGTTTGATCCAATCTGGGTTGCTAACCTTATCCGCTGGCTTTCTCCACCCGATAAGGTTCCAGCCGACCGTGACAAGGTCAGATAATTGAGTCCCACATTGTTCAAGAAGGTCAAGCGGTCCTTGATTTCCTTGACAATCGGTGTCGCAATTGTCACTTCATTGGCAGAGAGTTGCAGGTGTGATACAACGTCCAAGTGGTCAGCTACAGATAGTTCCGACAATTCTCCAATATGAAGCCCCTGTTCACCGCCCACACGAACTGACAAGGCCTGATCATTCAAGCGGTAGCCGTGGCAGGTCACACAGGTCAGCTCATTCATGTAAGTCCGCATAACTTGACGCGTGTAGTCACTGTTGGTTTCACGATAGCGCCTGCTGATATTGCTAATCAAGCCTTCAAATGGAATGTCAATATCTCGTACACCACCAAATTCATTCTCATAATGAAAATGGAATTCCTTCCCATCTGAACCGTGGAAAATCAAATCTTTCTCTTCAGCAGACAAATCCTCAAACGGCGTATCCATATCGATACCAAACTGGGTCATGGCCTGTTCTAACATCTGCGGATAGTAGTTGGACGAAATTGGATTCCACGGTGCCAAAGCTCCCTCACGCAAGGTCTTTTGTCGATCTGGTACAATCAAGTCTTCATCCACTTCCAACTTCATGCCGAGACCGTCACAGTCGCTACAAGAGCCAAAAGGAGCATTGAAGGAAAAGAGGCGTGGTTCTAATTCTGGCACTGTAAAACCACAGACTGGACAGGCATAGTATTCCGAAAAGAGCAATTCTTTCCCATCCATGGTGTCAATAATGACATAGCCTTCCGCAATGCGCAGAGCTGCCTCAATCGAGTCAAACAAACGAGAACGAACTCCATCCTTGATCACAATCCGGTCCACAACAACTTCAATCGTATGTTGCTTGCTCTTTGACAGTTCAGGAACTTCCGTCACATCGTGAATTTCCCCATCCACACGCACACGAACATAGCCGTCTTTTTGAATTTTCTCAAAAATCGCCTTATGCTGACCTTTCTTCTTACGGACAATGGGCGCTAGAATTTGCAGGCGTTGCCGTTCTGGTAACTCCAGCACCTCATCGACAATCTGCTCCACAGACGAAGCTGAAATCGCCCCGTGCCCGTTGATACAGTAAGGTGTTCCTACTCGAGCATACAAGAGACGCAGATAGTCATTGATTTCCGTCACCGTTCCAACTGTCGAACGTGGATTTTTAGATGTTGTCTTTTGGTCAATAGAGATAGCAGGACTCAAACCGTCAATGGAATCTACATCCGGCTTGTCCATATTGCCCAAAAACTGCCGCGCATAGGCAGACAAACTCTCCACATAGCGGCGTTGCCCTTCGGCATAAAGTGTATCAAAGGCTAGGCTTGATTTACCAGACCCAGACAGTCCTGTTACCACCACCAATTTATCACGTGGAATCGTCACATCAATATTTTTTAAATTATGAGCACGCGCCCCATGAATTTCAATCTTATCTTTCATTCTTTCTTCCTTCTAAAATATCTCATATTATACCATATTTTTGGAAAAACTTTTCCGCTAGAGCGCTTTTTTTGATATAATAAAGGGTGCGCTTAACGCAATAAAAAACTGAGGAGGATTTGATATGAAACAGATATTTCGTTCTACATTAACAAATTTAGAAGAAATCCAGACCTTTGAGCCAGGCTCTTGGATTAATTTGGTCAACCCCTCCCAGGAAGAATCTGTCAAACTAGCTGAACAATTTAATATTGATATTACCGACCTAAGGGCCCCTCTCGACGTGGAAGAATCCTCTCGTATTACCGTAGAAGACGACTACACCTTGATTATCGTAGACGTTCCGACCTATGAGGAGCGGAACAACAAAAGCTACCACATCACCTTGCCGCTCGGTATCATTGTCACCAATGATGCTGTCATCACTACCTGCGTGCAACCCCTTGCTCTTTTTGACTTTTTCTTTAACAAGCGCATTAAGAACTTTTATACCTTTATGAAGACCCGTTTTGTCTTCCAATTGCTCTATCGGAATGCCGAACTCTTCATCACGGCCCTTCGTTCTATTGATCGACAAACAGACCGCATTAGTGCCCATATCGACCGAGCAACCAAAAACGAACAGGTTATCGACATGATGGAGTTGGAAAAATCTATCGTCTACTTAAAGGCCTCACTCAAACTCAATGAACGAGTGGTCAAAAAGCTAGCAATTAGAAATAGCACCTTGAAGAAGTATGAAGAAGACGAGGACTTGTTGGAAGATACCTTAATTGAAACCCAGCAGGCGCTTGAGATGGCAGACATCTATGGCAACGTCTTATACGCCATGACCGAAACTTCTGCCGCAATCATTTCCAACAATCAAAATACCATTATGAAAACCTTAGCCCTCATGACCATGGCACTTGATATCCCAACGGTGATTTTCTCAGCCTATGGGATGAATGTCCCTGAATCAGGCATGCCCTTTGGTGGACATCCCAATGCTTTTTGGATTATCGCCTTTATCTCAGCCTGCTTTAGCGCTATTGTCGTCATCAACTTTTTACGAAAAAAATGGTTCTAACCACACAAGGAGATTATTATGTCATTTACTGAAATCAAAGAATTGACCAAAAAAAATCAAGAATTTATCCACATCGCAACCAATCACTTGATTCAAGCTGGAAAATCAGATACCGAAATCAAAGAATTGCTCGAAGAAATCATCCCTGTGATACTTGAAAAGCAAAAAACAGGCGTCACCGCCCGTAGTATCTATGGAGCTCCGAGTGAATGGGCAGCCAGCAAGACCGCTAGTCCTGCTGAATCAGACCAACAACCGCTCAATGAAAACCCTTGGCTCATGTGGCTCGATTCTAGCCTTCTGCTCCTTGCCATTATCGGCCTAGTCAACGGTGCCATGAATTCCTTTGGAGTTGGAGCAAACTATGGCATCATTACCCTCTTGCTGATTGGCTTTGGAGTTGGGGCAGGTATGTATATGATGTACCATTTCGTTTACCGCGATCAAGTCAAAACTGGCAAACGACCTAGCTTGCTCAAAGCACTTGGATTTCTTGTTTTGGCCACTCTTGCCTGGAGTTTTGTTTTCTTCCTCGCAGCACTCATTCCAAGTTCTATCAATCCGACGGTGACACCAACAGTTGCTATTATCTTAGGGGCAGTAGCCTTTGGTATCCGTCACCTGCTCAAGAAAAAATATAATATTCGCAACGCCATTCAACCTATGCCATAAAACTCTCTATAAAGAATACCACCCAAGGAAACTAACCTGCCTTGGGTGGTATTTGTTTGTTCTCTTCCCTTTAAACTTCACTATTTTTACAAAAAACGACTGCGGATAATGTTTTTTATCACAAATCGAGCATTCTCTAAAGTAACTTCTTTTTTCATCGCCTTGTCCAGAGAATACACACCTGTCTGAATCGAAAAAATCGCTAAAAAACAATCGTCAAATCCCGGCACATCTGTGGCTACGCTACCGCAAATGGCAATTGTCGGCACACCAGCAGAACGAGCTAAATCAGCTACACCTACAGGTACTTTGCCATTGAGACTTTGACTATCCAAGCGTCCCTCTCCCGTAATGACCAAATCTACACCTAGACTAGCCTTATTGAGCCCAATTTTTTCTGCAACAAATGGAAAGCCTGCCTTCAGCTCTCCACCCAAGACAACAAGTGCACCACCTAGACCACCTGCTGCTCCCGTCCCTGGAATAGCCTGCAAATCAATTCCTACTTCTTCTTTTATCCTCTGTACAAAAGAAAGAGCAGCCTTATCCATCGCTTCTACCTGCGTTTGATTTGCTCCTTTTTGTGGACCAAAAATGTGTGCATAACCTTCTGATCCAGCATAGACATTCCTCACATCTGTTAGACCAATAAGGTTGACACAACGCAACTGCTCTTTGTCTTCTTCCGTCAGACTAGCAAGTAAACCTCTGCCACCATCTGATGTTCCTGTGCCACCCAATGTGAGGACGATTTCTTCACAAGAACGACTCAAAGCGTCTCGAATCACAGCACCCAAGCCAAAACTGGTCGCCACCTCCACAGTCGCAGGAGTCGGCTTTATCTTATCAATTCCTACTACCGATGCCACCTCAATAAAGGCTGTCTGTCCAGACAAGAAATAGAAAATCTCAATCGGACGCTCTAACAAATCAACTGTCGAAACAGAGATAAACTCCCCGTCAAGTGCCTCAGCCAGTGCTTCCAAAGTCCCCTCACCGCCGTCTCCGATTGCAAAAGTCGCCACCTCTGCTTCTGGAAGAACTTCCTCTATCGCTTCCTTGACCACCTGATTTAACTCTGCAGAAGTCGCTGAACCCTTAAATGAATCGATTGCACTCACTATTTTCATCTGATTACCTCACTAGCTACATACTTCTGATACTACTTTACTACTATTATAGCAGAGTTTATCAAAGGTGGAGATTTAGAGTTTCCAACAATAAGAAAACATGGTTGATAAAAGCATCCAACTTTTCTTCGATGAATGCTTTTATTTAGGTTGAGGAAATATAACCATATGCTCACTATCCCAATGGTAATTGGTGAACTTGCTTTGAAACCTCTAAAAACAAGTAAGGGAAAAATAAGGGAAACTTTGAGGGAAACTTTAAAAAAAACACGAAAAAGCACTCATGAGGGAAACTCTTGAGTGCTTTGAAACATTGATATATAGCGGTATATTAACGTTTACTAAATTGTGATGCTTTACGTGCTTTCTTAAGACCTGGTTCAGGTAGAACGGGATTGAATAGAGGGTAAACAGCTTTATTTTCAAGAGTTTTTACAACTTTTTTGAGTATAACATTTCATTAAATTTCAATTAATATTAGACAAATAAGGGAAATTTTAAATTTAACGGGCTTGATTTTACTAATAGAAAAGGACACTATAAAGCGTGTCCTTTTTACATTATTACTCATGAGTGTCTGAGCTAATCTCTTCAAAACTTAACTCACTGCTATCCACATAACCCCGTCTCTTTAATTCAATGGCATATAACGTATTATAAAAATATAGTAATATCAAAAAGAAAAACAGGGTTAAGCAAATGCAAATTTGAAGTGTCCATAAAGTTTCTGAAGCCAATAATTGATAAAATCCAGCACTACAAAATAATATTGAAACCCAAATTTTAATATCTTTATTCCTATAAAACGGCTCTGTCAAGCGCAGTAAACTAAATTTTTCAAGCGTTACTCTCTTGCCTTTATCATTCTTAATTAAATACATTAGCTACTTCCTATTATCCTTATCAACTAAATCTTGAAAAGCTCTCATTCTTCCATAAGAACCTCCACCATATTTCATAGACCCCATTTCAATCTCAGCCTCTCCCATCATAGGTACCATCATCAAAAGAATTACACCACCAACAATGACAAAAATAGTAAATATAATGGTAATCACTGATGATATTATTAGATATTTAAAACCAAATATACCAAATGCAATAAGCCATATACATGGGTCTGATAATAGTCCTTTCAGCTGAGTCTTATTCTTAATTTTAAACATTCGTTATTTCTCCATTTTTCTAAAACCTGATTTGAGTAATTCTGACTCAATATCAGTATCGTAATCAGAATACTTAGAAATATCATTAGAGTTAGACATATCAATATTCCCCTGTTCATCAAAAATGTTTTGATAACCATAAAGCAGGGTAAATTCTTCTGAGAGTTTATTATCGTCTCTATAATATTTCCTTATCTTATAAGCTCCGATCATTTGTCCCGGTTTTTGAGTTGTTGAAAACATATTATTGGTATCATCATCAATAAACTGTCTGTAATAGAAGCCTAAATTCGTAATATCATACCGATACGAACTATTTTTCTCAGAGTATGCTTCATTCAGGAAGCCTACAATTTTTTTCTTTATTGAATCAATTCCATTAAGATTGTCAACTTCAGTAGGTACTATCTCTAACCCAGTAATCTTATATAACAACGGCTTGTTCTCTGAAAATTCATAACCTGAGATAGCAAAATCCGTGAGTGTCTCGTCAGAGAAATATATTTCTGCTGTATCTCCATTTGAGAAACTACCATTATTAGGAATATCAAAGGTAGCATAGCCCCGACCAGTCCATTTTACACTTACTTCTCCTCGACCATTTTTTCCGCTAACTTCTACCTCCATTGCTTTATGAGCATCCTCTATTGGTACTACCTCACCTGTCTCTAAACCACTAACCTGAAATGTTTTTTCAGCTCTTTGACCATCGCCCCATGTCAACGTTGCATGTATTGTATCTCCATTTTTTAAGTCGCTTTTATTATCTACTTCAACTTTGAAATCATTCAAAATTTTTGACATTCTTTTATTTTTTGAGGAACTATATGAATAGGTTACACTAAACTAGACAAAAATTATAAAGTGTTCTACACTGAACTAAAGAAAAGAGGAATCCCTTATGTCTAGAAAACCACGTCGTCACTTCACCGATGATTTCAAAAAACAAATCGTTGACCTTTACCAAGCAGGGAAAAAGCGTAGTGAGCTCATCAGAGAATATGAGCTAACCCCTTCAACCTTCGATAAGTGGGTGAAACAATCCAAAACAACTGGATCGTTTAAGACCGTTGATAACCTTACTGCTGAACAGCGCGAGCTGATTGCCCTCAGAAAACGAAACAAAGAGCTTGAAATGCAGGTTGACATCTTAAAGCAAGCAGCGGTGATTATGGCGCAAAAAGGGAAGTAATCACCGCTAATAAAGATAAATACAAAATTGTAGACATGTGCCGTTGCTTAAATATCCCGCGTTCTAGCTATTATTACAAAGCCGTTGAACCTGTATCTGAAGCAGAGATTGAAGGAAAGGTTAGAAACATTTTCTCTGAAAGCAAGTCCAGATACGGGGCTAGGAAAATCAAGAAATGCCTGGAAGCTGAAGGCATCTGCTTGTCTCTCCGACGGATTCGGCGCATCATGAAGCGCCTAAATTTGGTCTCTGTTTACCAGAAAGCTGTCTTCAAGCCTCGTTCTAAAGGGAAGAACGAAGCTCCCATTCCTAATCTCTTAGATCGACAATTCGACCAACACAAGCCTTTAGAAGCCCTTGTCACGGACTTGACCTATGTTCGTATAGACCAGCGTTGGGCTTACGTTTGCCTCATCATCGACCTCTTTAATCGAGAAATCATTGGCCTGTCAGTCGGTTGGCAGAAGACCGCAGATCTGGTAAAGCAAGCAATTCAGAGTATCCCTTATGCTTTAACCAAGGTCAATCTTTTTCATTCTGACCGTGGCAAGGAGTTCGATAATCAGCTGATTGATGAGATGCTAGTGGCCTTTGGTATCACCCGTTCTCTTAGTCAAGCTGGTTGCCCTTATGACAATGCCGTGGCTGAAAGCACCTACCGTGCTTTCAAGATTGAGTTTGTTTATCAAGAACAATTTTCAACACTGGAAGAACTGGCCATCAAGACAAGAGACTATGTCCACTGGTGGAACCATCATCGTATTCACGGTAGTCTCAATTACCAAACTCCCATAGCTAAGCGAGGTATCGCTTAAGAAAAACACTTTATAAGACTGTACAGAAAACTGTTGCCTTTTCAATATAAATTGACAAATTGAAAAAGGCCACTATCATTCTCATCTTTTAAAGAACTAAATTCAATCTCAAAATTATATAACTCCCGAGCTAACTTTTTCTTATTTAGAAACACGTCTGCTGTACCAATTCTATTTGTTCCAGAATACTTAGCTTCTAAATAATTACCATATTGATTTTCCTTTGAACAACCCGTCAATAGAATCACGACAAAACATACTATAAAATAATATTTCTTTTTCATTTTCCTAATAACTTCCTTATCTCGTCAGAAATAGCACTCCCGAATGTTGGAGGGTTTATATCCGCAACAGCAGCATGCATAGATTCTTCTATGCGTAGATTACGAACATCTAAAGCGTATAAATTTAAACCTTCTTTCAATGTATCTACCCGACCAGATAGTATCAAATTTCTAATTGTATGCAGTGTATTAGACGTAGTAAAATCAGTGTCCAAATAGTATAAAAATGGATTAGTCAGTGTATACTGAAAATGTGCTTGATATAAACTATCTATCTCTTCCAACTTATAAAAAGTCGTTAAATACCTTTTTACAAATCTACGTAGAATAATGATAGGGACTATAGCTAACCCTAATACGATTACTGGATTAGCAGAGAACAATGTAATAGGATTAAAAATAATGTACACTAAGATATTCCAATAAATCATTGCTCCTAAAAATGTTGCAACATTACATCTTCTCTTTACTAATTGTAGAGTTGCCATTTTCCAACCTAAAATACTCTCCAATCTTTCTAAAAGTATAATGCCGTCTTTCAATTTCTCCAAATCCGTTTGTTTTTGCGATTCCAAACCATTATCAGGAAATTGATAGTATGCATCATAAAACTGTTGCACAGATACTTGCTGTTGAGTTTCCCTAATGTACTCCTCGTAGCTTGTTCTTTCCGCTATATTTTGCAAGTGATACTTGTTAGGAACGATTGTCAACAATTGCTCTAAGTCATTTAAATTCATTAGATAACCTCCTTATTTTATTTATATTCTATCATAGAGAAACAACTTTGCATAGTGGTATTTTGTCGAATAATACACTCTTTGTAATGGTTATGTTTTTCATATATTCCTTGTATGCTATTTATATAAGCGAGGAAAGCACATGGAAAACATCAACTTACAAAGATATATTGCTAAACGAATTCGAACATTGCGAATCAACCAAGGTCTTAGTCAAGAAAAATTAAGTGAAAAAGCTGATTTAGGAATCAATTATATTCATAATATCGAAAACAAAGCCTATAATATTAAGATTGAAACATTAGAAAAGATTATTTCTGCTTTAGAAGTATCAAACGAAACTTTTTTTGATTTTCGGTTTCCTCATAACTCTGATAAAATTGAACGCCTACTCTTAGAAATAAACCAATTAACGGAAGAAAAACAGGCACGCCTATTCGATGGCTTGGAATTGTTATTACAAAATATGAAATAAACTAAAAAGCTCGTCATGAGCTTTTTAGTTTTTAATGTTAGTCTGAATATTCTGTTTCTTTAAAAATGTGTTACATTTTAATGATTCAGTTGAAATAGCATTTTTCATAGATATGTTAATTATATAAATAATTATTTATACCTTTTACAATAAAACAGAAAAGGAGAACATTATGAATCGAAAAATTAAAGTAACGAAAGACGAGCTATTCGAACTCCAATTAGACTGGTACATTACTCAAAACGAAGAGCAATGGCCGTTTCCAATGGAGAATTATGAAATTATAAAAGAAAAAGGAGAGACAAAAATATGAAAAATTTACGACAATATCAAGAATTTAATCACACAAAATTTTTTAACGAACATTCAAATCTAATAGTAAAAGGCATTGCATCTTGGGAAGATTACACAACAAAAACTACTCTTGGTTCAAAATTAAGTATTACAATTATGAATAATGACAGCGAGAACTTTCTTGAAACCTTTAATATTAAAGTAAAACAAAACATTGATAATTTACATATAAAGCAAGGAGAACGAATCATGATTTTTGATATCGAGAAAGCTTCGATTTATGGCGATTATCAGAATAATTTATCATTAGAAGCTAAGATTCGAAAGTGGAGTGAACATCATGAAAAGAATTAACAAATATCTATCACTCAACAGAAGAAGTACCACTCTTGTAACGCTAATAAATAGTTTATTAGCGTCCTTCTTCTTCCTGATATTATTTTTTACCGTTTTACGATATAGTTTGATATCCATAGTCTTCCTTTTTATTTCAATCATTTGCTTTCTAAACTTTTACTTCATTGCCAACAAAAAAATTAAATCACCGTATCTTTCAAAATATGAATTTTTGACATTATTAACATTTATTTTTGACATTGAATTTGCATTGATTGAAGTCACGACTGATTTGAATCAATCCAAGCAAGGCATTATCACAACTCCTACTTTCTTCTTGCAAGATATTCAATTTCAAAATAATACACTCGTTTCGTTTCAAATCATCGTTGAAAATTCAGCAGCATTTGAATCTAAATTAAAATCGTTTGAACATTTTTTATCAGCTTCTCTATCTCAAAAATATTTTATTGATAGTTATTCAAAAGATAATATAGATAAATATTATGTAGTAAATGTCATCAACAAGCAAATCTTCGACGGTAAAGAATTGACAAATTTAGCAGATTTTAATGAACGATATGATATCAATACATCCTCTTACATCTATCAAGTTGGTCGTTATACAATCGACAGTCAAGTCTGTCCTCACTTGCTGATATCTGCAAAAAGCGGATTCGGAAAAACTAATTTAATCAAAACGCTAATCGCCCAACTTCACCAAAAAAATGCTCAAATTATTGTGATTGATCCCAAGAATGAGCTAACAAATCTCCAAAAGTTGTTAGGAAGGCAGAGCGTAGCAACAGAAAAAGATGAAATTATTGATTTATTAAAACAATTACTATCCGTCTGCAAAATTCGTCAAAACCACATGACAACTCAGTATAAAACGTCTCCTGAGCTTGCTTTTCCAGCTTTATATCTTATCTTCGACGAAATCTTAGCATTTATGTTATCTATTCAGAAAAAAAGTGAGCGAGACGAAGTCAATAGTTTATTATCACAATTAGTGTTAATGGGACGTTCGGCTGGTGTTTTTGTTGTCGTAGCGTCTCAAAAATTTACAAACGATGCACTGACCAAAGGAGTAAGAGAGTCGCTGGGATTTTAGGCTCACACTCACGAACTGCACTGGAGGGAGCAGGCTTTGAAATCAATGAGTTCGATACTCAGGATATTATATTCGGCAAGGGTGAAGGATATCTACTGACTGATTTAGAAACACGTCCCCGTTTCTTACAGACAGATAAAATTTCATTTGATTTAGTTGCTGAATTATCTTGATTTTGTGTCAATACAATAAAAGCCTTATCTACCGCGGGGGAGCGCTTGTTATCCCCCCGCAGTAGATTGTGTCAGTGTCAATTATTTATTAACAGAAAGGAGAAAGAAATGACTGAAAGAATTAGAAGTAGGAATCACATGTATGTTCAACAATTAGAATATTTAAAGCACAAAGATGTAAAAAGAGTCGTCAATGATATTACTACGATACTTGCTCCTAAAAAGTGGGCATATATTATTCACGATAAAGATAAAGATAAAGATGAAACTGGTAAGCTCAAAACAGCACATATTCATTTGGTTATGGAATTTGAAAACGCTCTAAGTCCTAAGAGCCTTGCAAAGCAAATAGATGAACAAAATCCGCAGACATTTAGAGTATTAAAAGGGAAAGTGAATAATGCCTATGCTTATCTCATTCACGAACATAGCACTGGAAAATATAAATATCCAATCGAAGATGTCATCAGTAATTTTGACTATGCTACATTAATAGATGAAATTCGAACACAAGCAAGCCAAGCAAAACGGAAAAATGATAGAGAGTTCATTGATGATTTGCTCAATCAAATTTATGAAGGTACACTATCCATCGAAGAAGCCGAAAAATTATTATCCGGCAGTCAATACGCTAAGAATGTAAACAAACTAAAAGCAGTTGCTTTTAAACATCAGCAAAGTTTATCCGCTCAATTTGTTCAGAAACAAAGGGAAAAGAACCAACCAAAAGAAATTATTTGGATTTTTGGAGAATCGGGTGTCGGAAAGACTCGATTAGCAAAACATTATGCCGAACAACAAAAGGACGACTACTTTATATCTGGCTCAAGTAAAGATACATTCCAAAATTATAAAAATGAAACAGTTGTTATTTTAGATGAATTACGCCCTTCGACTTTTCGATATGAAGACTTATTAAAAATATTAGATCCCTATAATTTTGAATCTTTTGTACCCTCACGATACTTTGATAAAGCCCTGACCGCTAATATCATTATTATCACCTCCCCATTTTCACCTAAAGAGTTATACGACGACCTTGTCGCATACAAAAGTAAAGACGGCTTCGAACAATTAAATAGGCGTATTACCTCATGCATAAAAATGGATAACTTGTTTATTAATCATGTAGAATATTTCGAATGGAGAACACACATGGCAACATATTATTCATATAATGTTCAAAAACGGATACCCAATCCATTTGCAAAACAAGCAGAAACAGTTAAGCAAACTAATCTTTTTAATAAAATCGAACAAAGCTTAATCGTCAATACAAAGGAGGTAGATATGAATGGAAGTAATACTGTCGGAACAATACTCTAATCAGCTACAACAACAAATATACAATCTAATAATGTGCGAAATTAACAATATTCGCCAAAATAACAATTTAGAAAGTCCGTTCTTAAATAAGAAACAAGTTTGTGATTATCTAAGTATTTCAAATAATACACTGGATAGTTGGATAGAAAGAGGTTTACCCGTGATTCGCATTGGTAAAATCTTAAGATTTGATAGAAAAGAAATCAATAGATGGATAAAAACATTTGAAAATTAATATCTAATGCACTATAACTTTTGTCATAGTAGTTTTCAAGCCCATTGATTTCTGACAAGGAGATTACTATGACAATTACTAAGACAACAAACAACTCTTATCGTTTAAAAGTGTATATTCCAAAAGAGTACCGTCCTTATCTTGGAATACAAAAAGGGAATTATTATGAAAAACGTTTTAAGAGTAGAAAGGAAGCAAAGCAAGCAGAATTAGAAATTTCAATAAAAATTCAAAGCATTGAAAAAGGTGAAGAAATTTCAGCAAGTGGCTCTGAGATGCTGTTCTCTGATTTCTACCACAGTATATGGTGGGAATCCTACAAGGCAGGACAAACAACCTCAACTAATACACCTCCTACGACAGTGACTATTGAAAATACTGCTCAAATTTTTAAAAATCATATTCTTCCAATGTTTGGTATCTACTCTCTTAATTTTCTTAATCAAAATAAGCAAGTAGTTCTTCAGTTAATGACCAATAAAGCAAATGAATATGCAAACTTCAAAACTGTAAGAAGCTATGTTAATTCAATTTTTGATTGGGCAGAGGAGTTGGAATATATCGAGTCAAACAAAGTTTCTAAAATTTTAAAGCGAATCAAAGCAACTAAAAAAATTCAATTGCAATCTGCAAAACGAGACGAAGAATTATATCTTTCAGAGGAAGAACTTCAAGAATGGTTTAAGGCTTTCGAATCAGATTTAGGAGCCAATAAAATCTCTTTAAAAGACTATGTTTTATTCTATCTGACATTCTTTTTAGGTGATAGAAAATCTGAAAGTTATGCTCTTCAATGGAAGCATATTGATTTTACAAAAAATGAAATACACTTAGTTCAAGCGTTAGATAGACATGGTTCTATAAAATCTACTAAAGGCAACAAAAAGACTATTTTTAAAGTTCCAAAAGAAATCATGAGTTTACTACAGTCTTGGAAAATTCAACAGAAAGAGGAGCTTACTAAATTCAATATCCCTCAGACTGACCGCCTACCTATATTGACTCTAAAGGCAATGTCAATAAACCTTTGCACAGTGATTATTTAAACTATCGCATGAAGTCTATTAAGAAGCGCCACCCTGAGCTTGCTCATGCTACGCCACATAAACTACGTCATACTGGAGCAACACTGGCAAAGCAAAAAGGGATGAGTTTAGAGGCTCTAACACACAGTGATACAGCTACCACTAAGATTTATGTCAATACTTCAAACGTTATCCCAATGGCAGTTGGTGAACTTGCTTTGAAACCTCTAAAAACAAGTAAGGGAAAAATAAGGGAAATTTTGAGGGAAACTTTTTAAAAAAACACGAAAAAAGCACCCATGAGGGAAACTCTTGAGTGCTCTGAAACGTTGATATATAGCGGTATATTAACGTTTACTAAATTGTGATGCCTTACGTGCTTTCTTAAGACCTGGTTTCTTACGTTCTACCATACGAGCGTCACGTGTGAGAAGGCCAGCGCGTTTAAGAGAGTCGCGGAAGTCTGGATCTACTTGAAGAAGGGCACGAGCGATACCGTGACGGATAGCTCCTGATTGACCTGCATAACCACCACCTACAACGTTTACGAAAACATCGTAGCTTCCTACTGTTGATGTAACAGCAAATGGTTGGTTGATAACCAAGCGAAGGTCAGCGTGTGGGATGTACTCTTCTACATCTTTTTTGTTAACAGTGATTTTACCAGTTCCTGGAACAAGGCGAACGCGTGCAACAGCGTTTTTACGACGTCCAGTACCTGCATATTGTGCTTGTGACATACTTTATTTGTTCCTTTCCTTAGATAAGTCCTGAAATATCAAGAACTTCTGGTTGTTGTGCAGCGTGGTTGTGCTCAGAACCAACGAATACTTTCAATTTCATCCCTTGAGCGCGGCCAAGAGTGTTGTGTGGAAGCATTCCTTTAACTGATTTTTCAATCAAACGCACTGCATTTTTTGAACGAAGTTCACCAGCAGTGATTGATTTCAATCCACCTGGGTACATTGAGTGAGTGTAGTAAACTTTATCAGTTGCTTTTTTACCAGTCAATTTCACTTTTTCAGCATTGATAACGATGACGAAGTCACCTGTATCAGTATGTGGTGTAAATGTTGGTTTGTTTTTTCCACGAAGAACGCTTGCTACAACTGCTGAAAGGCGTCCAAGAGGCACATCAGTAGCGTCTACTACATACCATTTGCGTTCAACTTCACCTGGCTTAGCCATGTATGTTGTTTTGTTCATGATTTCTCCTATATGAATGTCGTTTTTGTTTACAGGGCGGATGTTCCGGTCCGCAAGTTATTTGAAGGGTTCCGGGGCCTTTCAAATGGGGTAAACAATACCGTCTACCATTATATCAAAAGAAAAGAGAGAAAGTCAAGCCTTACTACTCTCTTTTTCTTTATTTTTTCTGCGCGTAATTTCCCAAAGTAAGTTCCACTTTCGTTTTCGAAGCGGAAGTTAGTCTAAAACGGATTTTTATGGTGGAATTAAGTCTGAGACGTTTGGGTTAGAAATGAGCTCTTACGATGACAAAATACAAACACCTTACCCTCTCAGACCGCAATGATATCCAGATAGGATTAGAAAGAGGAGAATCATACCCTTATGCGAGATATTCTCCCTAAAGGAACGAGCTTTGATACCTTAACTCAGGACGATATCAACCTGGTCTGTTCGCATGTCAATAGCGTGAAACGCGCTGCTTTGAATGGAAAGTCAGCTTATGAACTTTTTACGTTTACCTATGACGAAGAACTGGCTAAGCTTCTCGGTATTTCCTTAATTCCCGCTGAAGACGTCTGCCAGTCTCCTAAAGTATTGCAACATAAATCCTAAAAACGAACCGAATAAAATCCACTCAAACGTCTCACACTAACTTCCACCATAGCGGAACTTAATCTGAAACGCTTTCAGATGAGGGGATTTTGTGCGCTCTTTTTCCAACTACCATTCGCCTAAAAAAGCCATGAAATCAACAATTATAAAAACCAGTGGAACTTACTCTGACATAGATTTCCACTGGTTTTTAACGTTTTTATCAGACTAAATGCCACTTTAAGAGGCTATGGAAGCTAGTTTGAGAATTTAGCTATTTTTTCTGCGGGTAATTTCCCAAAGTAAGTTCCACTTTCGTTTTCGAAGCGGAAGTTAGTCTAAAACGGATTTTTATGGTGGAATTAAGTCTGAGACGTTTGAGTTAGAAATGAGCTCTTACGATGACAAAATACAAATACCTTACCCTCTCAGACCGCAATGATATCCAGCTAGGATTAGAAAGAGGAGAATCCTTCAAAACCATCGCACATTTCATCCTTAAAGAGCCTACTACTGTTTCCAAAGAAGTCAAACGTAATAGACAGATCAGAACGTCTACTAGTGATGGGCTTCCTTGCCCTCTCCTTGATAAGGCTCCTTTTGTCTGTAACGCTTGCCCTAAGAGAAGACAAAATTGTGGCTATGGACATTGTGACTTTTCTCATTCATTTAGCCTTTTGCCCATCCGCTTGGGCACGCACTCTGTCAAGACCTCCCTCTCTTGAATGTGATACCGATCATCCGTATGCAGAAACTAGGAAGCCATACACTTGAGAAGTGTGGAAGGTTGTTAACAACGTTTTACAAACCTGAGTGAGCTTGCTTTTATGCTATTTCATGGCAAATCATTTCTCGATTGCGCAACTCAATATGATGGGTATAGCAACGCTTAATTCTTTCGTCATAGTGGTGGGCCACTTCAAAAATTGTACAGTCTGTTTCAAAAAAGAGATTGCGAATGATATCAGACGATTGCTTGTCAATAGCCGATGTCCCCTCATCTACTAGTAAAATCGGTTGCTGATGCAGCAAGGCACGCGCAATTTCAATCCGTTGCTTTTGTCCACCAGATAATTGAGAACCATTTTCCCCATAGCCTTGATCCAAGCAAGTCTCCCCCAACTCCTTCACTAATCCTACTTGATTGAGCAAATCAAGCAAGTGTTCATCCGGCACATCCTGTAATTCCATCAGCAGGTTTTCTCTCAATGTCACATCAAAATAATAGGGTTCCTGCTGGATACGAGCAATCTGAACAGCTGAACAAGAAACTTCATCACCATTTTCCTCAAACACAACCTGTCCACTCCTTGGCTGCAAGCACCCCTGCAACACATCCAAAAAACTGGATTTCCCACTACCTGATACACCTGTGATTAAGACCTTACTACCAAATGGTATACAGAAGTTTGCCTGATCAACAAGATTATCTTCATAGCCAAAAGCAAGGTTAGAAACTATAATCGTTGGGCGTACTGCGAGAGAATGAAACTCTTTAGTTTCTATCGTTTTTCTGTCTTGAGCAAGGATTGTAGCGATTTTCTCACGTGTGCTCTTTGTTGATTGAATCATCCGTAGGTAAACCGACACATTCCGGAAAGGGTAAATCACACGGTCACTCGCTAGAAAGAGAGCAATGATAACCGTGATGGTCAATTGACCGTTTAGTACAAAGAAAAGACCGACTGCTGTTGGAATAATATAGCCAACCCATGAAGCCATTGCTCCGATAAACATAACCATCGCATGTTTATTATTGAGATTCAATCCCCTTGTTTCCATTTGCGCAAGGCTCTTATCCGAACGTGTAAAGAAAGTTGAAAAAGCCTGATAGGTCGATACAACTGCATAACCTTGAAAAAAATCCTTGGTATTTTTTATAAAGGCTTCATTTGCCTTCGTAAACTGCTCCGTTGCCCGCCCTAGCATATTGGCAAAAAGCATGGACGGTAGCATGGCTAAAAGAGCAAATACCAAATAAACCATTGAAATAAAGGGATTTAAATAGATGAGGTAAACGAGGGAAATCAACCCCATCACACCATGAAAGATACACTCAAAAATAACTCTAAAATACTTATCTTCAATCAGTTTTAAATCAACGGTTAGTAGAGAAATGGTGTTGCCAACATCAGATTGATCTTCCTTAGCCAAGGCTAAGGAGCGAATCAATTCTTGCTTATAATGCTGATTGAGACCTTTTATCAACTGATTTTTCAGATAATCTTGTAACCAAGTAGCTAACTGGATCATCAATACTCCACCCAGACCAACTCCCACAAAGAGAAGTAAATCCTCTACAGTTGAGCTTTTTGAAAAGAGCGTTACGCGAGATACAATCTGAGACAATACAATCCCATCAAAACTAGATACCAACATAGCTAAGCCACAAACAAGGACAATTCCTTTCGGTAAAACTTTCCATAACTGATGTATATTCATCTTTAGTTCCTCCTTTTATCTACCCTTAGTTTAGCAAGATACAAGGAAAAAACAAGGGTATTTCAGTAAGAGGACAGCCGTGAGCTGTAAGTGGTAAAAATCTGGATGTAAGATACAAAGGAAGTGACTGCTGATATTCAAAAAACAAGGATAAGCTAGTGGATTAGTTTAGCCTGAGTCTAAAAATAAAAGAGTGAACTCAATCGGTTTCTGAAAAATCACGATTGAGTCCTACTCCCTATCTCTTGCGAATGCTATCTTCTTGATACAAAGCCCTAGCTCCGCCAATCAATTTTGGCCGACTAGCAAGCGCTGTGACATGAGCCTGTCCAATCTGGCGTAAGGTCGGTCGCAGAGGCACCTGAACATGTTTGACATGCATACCAATCGAGGTATCTCCGATGTCAAGACCCGCATAGGCTGTGACAAATTCAACTTCAATAGGATCTGTCATATACTCAAAAGCTGCTAACTGACCTGAACCCCCTGCATGTAAGCTCGGTAGTACATTCACCATTTCTAAATCCTTAGCAAGCGCAAATTCTCTTTCCACTACCAAGGCGCGATTTAAATGTTCACAACCTTGAACGGCAAGGTATATTCCTTTCTCCGTAAGAGTGTCTAATATAGTCTTAACAATCACTTGGCCGACTTCAAGACTAGAGTGCTTGCCGATAGAACCTCCCAAAACCTCACTGGAAGAAAGACCCAAGACAAACAACTGCCCTTTTTGAATTTGGCTGAGTTCTAGCACCTCTTCTAAGACCGTCAAGGTTTCCTGTCTGATTATTTCCATATCCATCATCTACGCTGCCACCTTTCTGACCTTGGTCATTGCAGCTGCAAGGATTGACCCAAGAATGATTCCGACTGCATTTTGAATGAGATTTCCGGCAAGACCATCTAAGGCACTGGCAGCGTTATACAAGAACACACTCGCTATAAAATAGCCACCAACCATGGCAATTGAAGCCAGAAATAAGCCGAGAATCCGACCCTTTCCTGACCAACCAGCTGCATAACCTTGCAGACCATGAAAGAGCAGACTGAAGAAGGCCCATTGTGGATAACCTAGTAAGAGATCAAGCAACAGACCCGATAAACCACCAACAATTGCTCCCTCTTTTGCTCCAAGATAAAAGGCTGTAAAGAAGATTCCGACATCTAATAATGTAATAAAGCCTGTTAAAGTAGGAACGTGTATGTAGCCCAAAACAACTGTCAAAGCCGTCAAAATGGACAATAACACGATTCGTTGCGTTTGATTAATTTTCATATTGTACTACTCCATATTCGTCTGCTGCTTGAATGGCACGGTAGACAAAATCCTTAGCTTCTGTCACCGCCTCTGCTACCTTGCTGCCTAGAACCAAATGACTGGCAATGCTTGAGGCAAATGTACAACCAGCACCTGTATTATTATTGTTCAAAACCTGCGAATCTAGCACTTGAACCGTCTTTCCGTCATAGTAAACATCTAGTGCATGTTCGTGATTGAGGCGATTACCACCTTTGATAACCACATGTCTAGCTCCTAAATCGTATAAAGCCTGAGCAGCTTCTTTCATCTCATCAAGCGTTTGGATTTTTCTTTGGGTCAATAGCTCCGCTTCTGCCACATTCGGAGTGACAATCGTAACATAGGGGAAAAATGCTAGCAACTCCTCACGCAGATTACTCACTTCTACATCATGTGTTTCCTTACAAACTAAGACCGGATCAAGGACAATCGGAATGTCTTGGTGAGAACGCACAAAGGCGAGTACCTGCTTAGCAATGGCTACATTGGGTAGTAATCCTAATTTTATGCCCGCAAAAGGAATATCTTTTAAACTAGCCAACTGTTTCGCAAAGACTGCTTCATCAGTCGGTATAACTTCAAATCCTTTTTCTGTCATAGCAGTTAAACAAGTCACCGCCACAAAACCATGCAAGCCATTGACCGTATAGGTTGTCAAGTCTGCATGCAGTCCACCACCACTAAAAATATCATTCCCTGAAAGGGCTACGATGTATTTACTCTTCATACCAAATCTCCTTTAAGTATAGACCATTGGGTGCAGCTGTAGGACCTGCTAACTGCCTGTCTTTTTCTTTCAAAATGCGCTCTATCTGCTCAATCGGCATTCGATGATTGCCAATTTTCAACAAGGTCCCCACCATATTGCGCACCTGTTTATAGAGAAAGCCATTTCCTGTAAAGGTGAAGACCAGTAAATTCCGATCTGTGTCTACTTCCACACGAGCTTCTGTAATCGTCCGTACCTTGTCCTCTACTGCTGTACCAGAGGCTGTAAAACCTGTGAAATCATGAGTCCCAACTAAAGACCGAATCGCTTCTGTCATACGGGACAACTCCAAATCATAGGGAAAATGAGTCGCATAGCGCCGCATCATCGGATTCTTCGGCCGACCAATATCCACTAAAAACTCATAGGTTTTCTGGTGTTTAGCATAACGGCAATGAAAATCGTCTGCCACTTGCGCAACAGCTACTACATCAATATCTTCCGGACTTTGGGTATCCAATGCAAACCGCAACTTTTCAACATCACGGGTGCCTGGCAAGTCAAAATGAATGACTTGTCCATAAGCATGTACCCCACTGTCTGTCCGCCCCGCTCCGTGTACCACTACTTCTTGTCCTCTATTTAAACGCCGCAAGGTCTTTTCCAATTCCTCCTGAACGGTCCGTGCATGGGGTTGGCGCTGAAAACCTGAAAAGTCGTGTCCATCATAGGAAATTATCGCTTTATATCTTGTCATAGCATGATTGTACCACAGTCCAAAACTCTCTTGCAAGATTGTCAAATCCCATCTGTCCTATGACAGATCGAGAGAGGGAATTTTATTCGCTCTTTTGCCCTAAATAAGGTATAATAAAGAAAACGATTAGAAAGAGAGGCGTGCCATGTCTATCCCTATCCACCATACTGATCACCAAGAAGCCTATGCGCACGTCGTCAATCACCTAAAAGAAAAAGGAGTACGGATGACTGAAACCAGAAAAGCAGTCATTCGCTATCTTATTGACAGCTCCGAACATCCAAGCGCCGAGATGATTTACAAAGACCTACGCCCAGCTTATCCCAATATGAGCTTGGCCACTGTCTATAACAATCTCAAGGTCTTAGTCGAAGAAGGATTCGTCACTGAATTAAAACGCAATAACGATACAACCACCTACTACGACTTCATGGGCCACGATCATTTAAATGTCATCTGTGAACGCTGCGGAAAAATCACTGATTTGATCGCTGAAAATATGCCCAGCCTCGAACATCAGGTAGAGGCTCAGACAGGCTATCAAATTACAAAAGAACTCTTAACCGTTTATGGTATTTGTCCAGATTGCCAGTAAATAAAAAGAACTATCCTAACTAGGATAAGTCCTTTTGTGATTAAAAAATCAATTTCTTTCTTCTCCAAGAGGGCTTTTTGCTTTTTCTAATTTCACTAACTTCTCTGTATGGTGCGATTTTGCCCAATCCAACTTTTCTTGAAGTGTGGTTTCTCGCCAATAAAAAGCAGTTTCTCCCATGATTGGAAGCATTCCCTCTTGAAAAACCTCCCAGGATTTCTGATATTCTTCTTGGCTGACGAACTCCCTCTCATGATTGATATTATATTCAGGAGCTTGAAAGTTTTTAATGAGCCTCGCATATAATTCTCGTTCTAGCTCTTTTGTTTCGCTAACAAGTCTTTTATATTCGCGCATGTCTTCGATGCCATTAGTGCCTACTAATTTTCGCTCGCTCTGAAGATCTTGCAGAAAGTCAATATAGACAAAAAACTTTTAGTATAGTAAATCATTTTCCACAGAATTGATATATTTTTGTATATCATATTCCCCATAGAATATATACCTATTCTTCATTTATTAATAAATGATTGATATAGAGATTTACCTAAAAAGAATAACTGTCCTAAAATATAAAAAACTAAAAGAAAAAATGAGAACCAGAAAATCCATACAATAAGTGATACATTCCAAATTAGAGGTTGTACTATGAAATTGAGTATGAGCACTACTATCCAACGTTGGCCCCAGGTCATTTTTCTTTGGATGAACCAATATAAAAAGTCCTCTCCTGGATGAAGTCTCGTTTCTAAATATTCATCTCGTAATCTTTTTATCCATACCGGCATTGCAACTATTTCCTTGTTGAACTTAAATTAATTAGAATGCTTATAAATAAAAAGGCGATTAAGCGCCTTTTTATTTACCAAAAACGATAGTAAAGAAGATACTGAATAAGTGCATTCATTATGAGTTCTCTGCTTTATTCTTGATTAGATATATTATACAATAAATACTGGGTAAAGTCAATAAAATTCTGAAAATTGTGTATTTTTCGACTTTTATCTAACCTGAACAATTAGATTATAACAGGAAAAAGAAATGGAAGCTCAAAACCTTGTCAGCCACCAGCATAGCTGGTGGTTTTCTTTTTTTCTCTTCGAGAAAAACTGGCTCGAAGCCATAATATAAAAAAGCCTAAAACAGAAATGATCGTTCCTGTTCTAGGCTTTTTTCGTTTTTCAATAGGTTGCCAAGCGTTTTTCCAGATGAACTTGTCCTAGTGCATAGAGGGTACAAATCATCCAGTAAATCAAGGCTACACAGATATAGACTGTCATATAATCTGACTTAGCTCCACCGATAATTTTAGCCTTATTAAATAATTCTGGCACAGTAATCATAGCAGTCAGCGAGGTACTTTTTACCATATCTAACAAAACATTGCTAAGCGGTGGCACTGCAATCCGAAAGGCTTGGGGAATAATCACTTTCCGATAGATAATCGAGGTCTTTAATCCAAGAGAACGAGCCGCCTCCCATTGCCCATGATCAATCGCAGAAAGCGATGAACGAATAATCTCTGAAATATAAGCACTTGACATGAGGGTAAACGCAATGATACTAGCACTAATCGCATCTAACTCCAATCCCATAAAAGGTAAGCCAAAATAGATAAAAAAGAGCAAGACCATCAGCGGAATCCCCCGCATCAAGGAAATATGAAGCATGGCTAAATGACGAAAAACAGCTAGGCGTGACATCCGACAAAGGGCTACAAAAAAGCCAAAAACAGTTCCCAAGGCAAAACCAATGAGGGATAAGGAAAGAGTATAAGGCAAACCTTCTAAAATCTTAGGAATCGCCTCTCTTGCTAGCTCTAGATTAAAAATAGCCTGCCAATTCATGTTTTCTCCTCCACCATCGAAAAGGGAGCAGAAGTTCCCAGTACAACTCAAACTGGTTCTTCGTCACTCCCATTTATTCTCTTGCTATAAAGCTATTTAACATCTGATGTATCAATAACTGGTAAGCTTTCTACTCCTTTTTCAGGCTCTGTCAAGTCTTGTCCAGCATAGTATTTTTCAGAAATTGCCTTGAGCGTTCCATCTTCTTTCATCGCTTTAAGGGCTTCATCTAGCTTTTCTTTTAGGCTCGTATCAATCTTACTCATCACAATTCCTTGCTCAGTCGGATTGTATTTAGCCGTTCCCATTTTTACCTTAATATCTGGGAATTGTTGCGTAATGTATTTCACCGCAATCACTTGAGTATAATAATCATTTGGAATAAAGTCTGTGCGACCTGTGGACACATCGCGCAAGTAGACATCATTCGTAACATTATCATAGATTACAGGCTCTGCACCTAATTTCTCTGCGATTTTCATGTACTGAGTACCAGCACCGCCTCCAGCTTTTTTACCTTTCCAATCGCTCAAATCAGCCGCTTCAATACCTGATGAACCATCTTCACGAACAATCATACCGCCAATAGAGTATTTATATGGAATAGAGAAATTGTATTTTTCTAACCGTTCTTTTGTCGTATCAAAGTTATTCACAGCGATATCAACTTTTCCACTATCGACAGATGTAAAGGCTTCCGCAACACCAATTTCTTGGTATTCAACTTTAATGTCTAATCGCTTGCCAATTTCATTGAGCATATCAATTTCATATCCAACTAACTCATTGTCATCATTATGATAAGACGTTGGATAAAGCGTTCCTGGGGTTGCAACTTTCAACACTCCTGCCTCTTTAATACGATCCCACTCTGTCTGATTTGCAGAAGATGTTTTTTCTGTATTTCCAGAACACGCAGCTAATGCCAACGAGGATACTAGTAGGGCTGAGGCAAGTAATTTTTTCAACATAAAAATCTCCTTTTTATTGCTTGAATAACCTCTATCTCAAGGTCAAAAAACAGACAAGAAAATGGTAACACAACAGCATATTTTTAGCAATTATTTTAACCGAAAATTTAAAGCGCTTTACCAAAGCATGTTCCCTCATTTTCAAGTTCTTCTGCTAGTGACAAAAGAATATCCTCACGCCCTTTAGTGGCTGTTAGTTGGACGCCAATAGGTAGACCTTGAGCTGTTTGATAGACCGGTAAACTGATAGAGGGTTGACCTGTCAAATTTGCCTGTGCAGTAAATGGGGTCCAAGCCAAAGCATCTTCAAACATTTGCCAAATCAATTCTTGCTGCTCCTCCATCTCATAGTCATCCATATTCCGTAGCTTTTCTTCTATGTCTTTGCCTAATGCAAATTGACCATGTTTGGGAGCAGCATTTGCTACCGTAGGAGTCAACAAGACATCATACTGTTGATGAAAAGCTGCCATTTTGGCACTGTATTGATCCCAGTCCTGTAAAATCTGACTATAACGATAGGCTGGAATCGTTAATCCACTACGATAAATCGCCCAGGTCATCAACTCCATGTCATCAATTGTCGCCTTACGCCCCAAACTACGTTCAATTTCCACAAACATCTGTGCCGTTTCAACACTATTCATCATGTAATACGAACGCATCGCTTCTATCCCATCTAGCGGATCTCTCGTCAATTCAACCACTTGATGCCCCAGTTGCTCCAAGAGGGGCAATATACTTAAAACAGCCTCCTGCGCTTCTTTTTCTACCTGTGTTCCAATGGGGGATTTGAGCGAAAAGGCAATTTTGAGCGATCTTTTTTCTGGAGCGAACAGACAATCCCAAGATAGGGTTTGCAAAGGGAAAGGTGCCTCCACTTGATAGGTCTGCAAATGATAGAGTAGTCGCTTGGTATCTCGAATTGATTTGGTCAAGGCAAAATGGACAGAAGCCCCTTGCCAACCGCGGTAAGAGGAAGGTCCAACTGGTATCCGTCCTCGACTAGTCTTTAAACCAATTAAACCATTGAAACTAGCAGGAATACGGATAGAACCACCACCATCTGAGGCACCCGCTAGAGGCACCATACCAGAAGCGACAGCAGCTGCCGAACCACCACTTGATCCACCTGCATTTCGCGTCACATCCATCGGTAAATTCACAGGCCCATGCAATTGGCTATCTGAAATGTTCTTAAAACCGAATTCTGGAGTATTAGTCCGCCCTAAGACGATAAATCCCAGCGCTTCCATCCGCTGCGTATAAAGGTCACTCTTTTGTGCCCTATAACGAGCGAACAAGCGAGAGCCAGATGTCGATAATTCCCCTGCCTGTTCTTGGCCTAAATCTTTTAACAGAATCGGAACACCTGCAAAGGGCTGACTATCTTTTTTCACATTTCTAGCTTGCTCCAACGCTCGCTCATATTGAGTGCTTACTACTGCATTCAGAACTGGGTTCAATTCCTCAATCTTATCAATACTTGCTTTAACACATTCTTCCGCTGACACCACGCCGCTTCTAATAGCCTCTGCCATAGCTGTCGCATCTTGGTACATTTCTCTTCTCCTTTTTAAACCTCATTTAGCCATTCTGTCCTTTGAATGCTAGCCTATCACGAAATAGAAAATTCAGCAAGTCCGACTTGCTGAATAAAAAAGAAATAAACTATAGTGAATCGAATAAAAATTAGGAGATCGTTATACTCTATAAAAATCAACATCTGACTAGGCAACAAAATCGTAGCTAGAACTGAAGTTCAGCAAGGTGAGTTAACGACGTCAGACTTTGATTTTTGACGAGTATAAGTCGCTTTGCTTCAATAGTCCAGTGGACTGTTGAAGGTTGGAAATAGGGATTATGGAGTAATCCTCAATTAATGCCTAGTTCTATCTGCAGCTCCTTGCCTTATCCTATTCCTTCATAAGATACAAAGGACGTCAAGAGCAAAGTATACCCATAGGGCATCCGTATCTGTAGAACGAGCAGGCTCGTAACAGCTACGGTAAGATAGGAGATTGACGATGTGTTCGATGAACACAAGGAAATCTATCCCTAAAGGGAGCCTCAACTGTAACCAGCTAAAGCTGGAACATCTGCGTCTCTTTTTTACACAGCTCTTAGTCCGTGTTCAGTTCTCAATCCACTATATGTTTAAAAACGTTTAAGTTGCATCTACAATAATTCCTACACGTTAAAATTTTGGTATAATGAAAAATATACTAAATACAGGAGAAGCCTTAATAATGAGTGATATTAAGATTGAAATCGGAAAAAGAATCCGTTCGGCACGACTAAACAAAGGTCTTACGCAAATAGATATTTGTGATGACGAATCAGAGTTAACCATACGACAATTGGCTCGGATAGAGAACGGCCAAGCAATGGTAACGTTACCTAAAATAATTTTTCTATCCTTGAATTTACAATATGAGTGCACAATAAAAAAAACATAAGATTTTCTCGTAAAATAGGCGTTTACAAGGCATGAAATCATATGTTTATAGGTGGTTCTGCCTTTTTATGTTGACTATGATTTGTCGTGGTTACACTAATGATACTCAATGAACACTCAAATGGCCTACTACGAAGACACGGACTTCCGAAGCAGACAGACTTCAATGAGATTTCCCAAGAAGTGTTATCAGCTATCGCTGATAAAAGAAACAACATTCCTCGCAAGTCATTAAACTACCAAACTCCCCTCCAAGTTTTTCTGAGTTATGTTAAAGTGTCTAACTTAATTTGACAAATAGGGGACATAAAAAGAATCGGATACTTAAATATAAAAAGCGAACAAAACTAGTTTTCTGCCCTCAGAATTCTGTCTTGTTCGTTTTTTATGGATAATTATAATTAGTATGTTGAGGTTAAATTTCTAGAAATCCAAATAAGAAGTTTTGGTTTCTACGTAACCGGTATAATCTGAATTTTTGCACCATTCAGTTACAAATTTCCATTTTCTTTGTGCTACATGAATATAAGTTGTCGTAATATAGTATGGATATGGTGATTGACTTTGTAGCCAGCTGCTATAAGCTTGAATAGCACTGAAAGAAAATCCAATAACCGCCCCCCAAGATCCACCTAAAGCAGCTCCTATACGACCAAGTATTCCTCCTATCTCCCAATTTATCATTGTATTTCTAAAGTCATCCTATAATACATTTCCTCGTACTGTTTGAACGTAATTCCAAACATTAGGGTTATAGCGAAAACCCGAACCATGTTCTAGATGAGTATATTCACTAAAAAATTCTCCATTAAGATAACTTCCATCGGGGCGTTGTTCTAATAGTTCGGCATGTCCGTCAGGATATTGAATTTCTAATATCTGATCACTAATTATGTTAAAGTTTACATTTGCCATTTGGGATTTTAAGCTAGTCAGTTCTTCTTGAGATAAAGCTATTATCTCAGAAGAATCGCCAATTTCATTTGCATAAGCTATAACAGAGGGAAGGAAACAAGTAGTTGTTATCATTGCCAAGGCTATAACTGAGTATACTTTTTTTCGATTTAACATAAGACCAACTCCTTTTTGCTTTATTCATAATTTTATTATACAATGACTAGTAAACAAAGGAAAGCGGTTATACAAAATGAAAAAAAATCTCTTTTAGTATAGTTTTTATCTTTTTAATGGTTAGTGAATCTTTGTTACTTATGACGTTTAAAAAGGGGCTGCAACAGAATGTCCTACAAATTGATGATATAAATAAAATAATCGGATTCTTTATCTTTATTAATATTATAAGTGCTACGACTTTATATACATTGTTATATAAAAATTTTAGAAAAGAGGAATAGGCTATAATCCCTTAGATGTGTCCCTTTACCAAACCACTACAAAGACTGATTTTTAGGCGTTATCATGGTATAAGAAAAACATAAAGACATGTTTCATTTGACATTTCAATAATTAAATGTCATCTGTCCTTATCCCTCCCATTATTGTTACAATTGTTACTATGATTGTGTTTCCCATTTTAACAGAATCAAATATGGACGGGTTGTATGTAACGTATTCCGTAGTCATATTGTTAACTTCTGTAGCAGTGATGTTGCTGAACATGTGTATCGGATTGCTGTCAGCTACTCAATCACAAGCCCAAATCAATGGATTACCGATCACGTTTATTGTAGCATTATTACCAATGTTTTCAGGCATAAAAGATAGCTTAAAAAAGGTTGTAGATTGCAGCTTCATGGGAGCCTACACGAACTTTTTCACCGATTCAGAATTTTCAATTAGCGATACTTCTATTAAAATCTTACTTATTTGGAATATCGGCTTAAGTCTACTTGCTTTCTTAGCAATAAAGAAAAGTAAATCTATAGAATTAAAACGAAAATATACTTTATCTAGTTTAAAGTTTTTTCTCGTAAAATAGGCGTTTACTAGGCATAAAACCATATGTTTATAGGTGGTTCTGCCTTTTTATGTTGCTTGTGATTTGTCGCAGTTGCACCAATCAATGTATTCCTTAATTTGATACTTACACCTCTCTCGCTTAATAAAATGCCCGTATTTACATTATTGTAACTAACTCCCCTCGTCCGAACAAAAAAGAGGTTGGAACAAAAGTCCCTGACCTCATTATTTTTGTAGATTTAACAGTTTAGCGCCGTAGTTGTCTGGTTTGTAAAACGTTGATAAATCAACATTCTAAAAACCTAGTCAACCTTGCGGGGGTGGAACGACAAAATCGATTTCTACGAAATCACGATTGAGTCCCACTCCCTGCATCATATCTCAAATTCGTTTTTTATAAATCATCAAAGGCGTCCTTGACCTTATCAAAAAATCCTTTTTTCTGTGGATGAACAGAGATATTTCCTGCTACCGCAAATTCTTTCAAAGCTGCTTTTTGCTTTTCATTGAGATTAGTTGGCGTGACGATATTGACAGTCACGTATTGATCACCAACAACACCTCCACGCAGACTCGGTGCCCCTTTTCCTTTTAAGCGGAATTTCTTGCCCGTTTGCGTGCCCTCAGGAATCACCAAATCGACATCTCCATGGACTGTCGGTACATGTACCGTATCCCCCAATGCAGCCTGAACAAAGTTTAGATTTAATTTATAGTGAATGGTCGTACCATCACGCTCAAACTTGTCTGAAGACTGGACTTGAATGACAACAAAGAGATCACCGTAAGGGCCTCCATTAAAGCCTGCTTCTCCTTGACCTGCAAGACGAATTTTCTGTCCTGTTTCCACGCCAGCTGGAACCTTTACAGTAACTGTATGAGCCTGCTTTTCGTGACCTGTACCGTGACACGTATGACAGGGATCTTTGATTTCTTTTCCACGACCATGACAGACATCACAGGTTACCTGGCGGCGCATCATACCAAGCGGCGTTTGGGTATCAACGTTAATAACTCCAGCACCATGACAACGACCACAAGTGACCGGACTGGTGCCTGGCTTTGCACCAGAACCTGTACAAGTTCGGCAGGTCGCCTCACGATTGTAGCTAACTTCTTTTTCTGCCCCAAAAATCGCTTCTTCAAATTTCAAATGGATCCGGTATTGAAGATCGTCTCCTTGACGCGGCGCATTTGGATTACGGCTTGCTCCACCACCTCCAAAGAAGCTAGAGAAAATATCTTCAAATCCTCCAAAACCGGCACCGTCAAAGCCACTAAAGCCTCCGCCTCCGAAACCACCTTGGGCACCAGCAGCCCCAAATTGATCATAGCTAGCACGTTTTTGGGCATCACTAAGCGTTTCATAAGCCTCTTGAATGTCCTTGTATTTTTGCTCCGCACCAGATTCTTTGTTGATATCTGGATGGTACTTCTTGGACATTTTCCGATAAGCCTTTTTGATTTCATCCTGAGACGCATCCTTTGACACCCCCAGACGATCGTAAAATTCTGTATTATTCATTTAAGATACCAAGCCCGTAAACGGCAAAGTCAAAATAGCAAATGTGACGAAGACGCTTGCGTCTAGGAAACATTTGTCTTTTTGACACAGACGTTAGGGCGGGTTCATTTCCTTTCTGTTAAGATACTAAGGGCGTTAAATGGACAAAGTCAAAATAGAAGATTTGACAACGGACCTTTACGTCCTAGGAAAATCTATACCTAAAGGTAGCCATATCTGTAAGCCAGCTATGCTGGAACAGCTATGTCTCTTTTTGGCACCGTCCGTAGCCCGTGTTCAATTCAGAACACTTGTATTCCTTTCTATTAAAAATGTAGATTGAGCAAAATGAAAATAAGAAATCGTCAGAAACTCCTGATTTGCGAGACGATTTATCTTTTTCACTAGCTTTTTAGCCTATATCAAGGCTTTAAACACAAGCACTCTTGCCATTTCCTACTAGAAAAGCAGGAGCCAAGAAATCCTCCCTAGCTCCTTGCTATGTGTATCTCGCGATACTTGTTTTCATTTGTTATACATAGACCTGCTCTTTTCAAATCACATTAGCTGAATTGAGTTCCGATTAGTTGAACTCGGACTAAAAGCTCAGGAAAAAGATAGATACTCTTAGAAGCATCGCTCCTGCGTCATATCTCCTATTTTCCTGTCGCTTTTTACACGTCCTCGTATCCTACTTTTCCGTAAACTCTCCGTCTACTACGTCATCGCCTGCTTGGCCTGGGTTGGTTGCTGCTTCTGCGCCCCCTGCTGCTTGTTGGGCAGCGGCAGCTTGTTCGTACATCTTAACAGCTAGGCCTTGGGCTTTTTCATTCAAGTTTTCCAATTTCGCCTTCATGTCGTCCAAGTTATTCGCTTCTTGAGCGGCTTTCAATTCGTCAAGAGCTGCTTGAGCCGCATCACGTTCTGCGTCAAAACCTTTGCCTTCTGTTTCTTTGATTGTTTTTTCAGTCGCAAAGATTGCCTGGTCAACTTCATTACGAAGGTCAACTTCTTCTTTACGTTTTTTATCTGCTTCTGCGTTTGCTTCTGCATCTTTCATCATGCGGTCAATTTCTTCATCTGTCAAACCTGAATTTGATTGAATAACGATGGTTTGCTCTTTTTGAGTTCCAAGGTCTTTAGCCTTAACAGATACGATACCGTTTTTGTCAATATCAAAGGTTACTTCGATTTGAGGGATACCACGAGGTGCAGCTGGAATATCTGTCAATTGGAAACGACCAAGTGTCTTGTTATCCGCTGCCATTGGACGCTCACCTTGAAGAACGTGAATATCTACCGCTGGTTGATTGTCTGCTGCCGTTGAGAAGACTTGTGATTTAGAAGTTGGAATGGTTGTGTTGCGGTCAATGAGTTTTGTAAAGACACCCCCCATTGTTTCGATACCAAGTGACAATGGTGTTACGTCAAGAAGAACAACGTCTTTGACATCACCAGAGATAACCCCACCTTGAATTGCAGCACCCATAGCGACAACTTCGTCTGGGTTTACAGATTTGTTTGGCTCTTTACCAGTTTCAGCTTTCACCGCTTCAACAACCGCTGGAATACGAGTTGAACCACCGACAAGGATAACCTCGTCAATTTCTGAAATAGAAAGTCCTGCGTCAGACAAAGCACGGCGAACTGGCTCTTTTGTGCGTTCTACAAGGTCACGTGTCAAATCATCGAATTTCGCACGAGTAAGCGTCATTTCCAAGTGTAGAGGTCCTGCTTCTCCTGCGGTGATAAATGGCAAGCTGATTTGAGTTGAAGTGACACCTGAAAGGTCTTTCTTAGCTTTTTCAGCCGCATCTTTCAAACGTTGCACAGCCATTTTATCTGCTGACAAGTCAATGCCGTTTTCTTTCTTGAACTCTGTAACCATGTGGTCGATGATTTTTTGGTCAAAGTCATCTCCACCAAGTTTGTTATCCCCAGCAGTCGCAAGAACATCAAAGACACCGTCACCTAACTCAAGGATTGAAACGTCAAATGTTCCTCCACCAAGGTCAAATACCAAGATTTTTTCTTCTTTGTCTGTCTTGTCAAGACCGTAAGCAAGAGCCGCTGCTGTTGGTTCGTTAACGATACGTTCTACTTCAAGACCTGCAATTTTACCAGCATCTTTTGTTGCTTGACGTTGTGCGTCGTTGAAGTAAGCTGGAACTGTAATAACTGCTTTGGTTACTTTTTCACCAAGGTATTCTTCTGCATAGCCTTTCAAGTATTGAAGAATCATCGCAGAGATTTCTTGTGGTGTGTATTCTTTGCCGTTTGCAGCAACTTTTTCAGTAGTTCCCATTTTTGATTTGATAGAGATAATCGTATCTGGATTTGTTACAGCTTGGCGTTTTGCTGCATCACCAACGATGATTTCACCATTTTTGAATGATACAACAGATGGCGTTGTACGATTTCCTTCTGGGTTTGCAATGATTTTACTTTCTGTTCCTTCAAGAACAGCGACTGCAGAGTTTGTAGTTCCTAAGTCAATACCAATAATTTTAGACATAATATAAGATACCAAGAACGCCGAGAATGCGACAAGAATTTTAGGAAATCAACGATGTGTGCTGGCACACGAGGCGATTTATCTAAATTCCGAGCTTTCCGTTCGGGTTCCATTCCTTTCCTAATGTTTATTTTTTCTAATTTACTTTAGTTATCAATTTACAAATAGTTTACGGACATCTCGGTCCAGAATAACTCTATTTTTTACCCAGCCATAACTAGCCTGTCATTTGTTTTAGACCTAGGCAATGCGGTATACACCAACTAGGCTAGATAGTTTTCTTTTAATCTAGGCAAGGCGCTGACGGCTATACTGAGGTATGCCGATGCGACTTAACGACGAGTAAAAGGAAAATAGCAGACTAGTTGTACACGACCACCATAGCAGGGCGAAGCACCCTTTCATGCAGTTTATAGCCTTTTTGGAAGACTTGTGCAATCGTATCAGCTGGATGTTCGTCATCTGCTGGCATGGTTTGGATAGCCATGTGGAAGTTAGGGTCAAATGCCCCGTCCACTGCTACTTCTTCAATCCCTTCATCCTTTAGCGCTTGAATTAGGCTTTCTTGAACCATTTCAAGACCTTTTTTTACATCATCTGTTAGTCCTTCTACGGCTAACGCACGTTCGAGGTTATCAAGCGACGGCAAAATTGCCTTAGCCAAATCCTGACTGCGATAGCGTTGCAAGGTTTGACGTTCTTCGCTGCTACGGCGTTGAATATTTTTGCATTTCAGCTACGGCACGAGAACTCGGTTCACGAGATTGATAAGGCTCATCATGCGGTTGTAATCCACATTGATTGGACCGATGACGGCTAAGATCCCAAAGCCACGATAAGGGATGAGAAACTTAGTTGTCACTACGGTCAGATGAGCAAGCGATGGTTCTCGACTGTCTGCCACCTTGACACTCTGCATTTCATCTTCAGCTAGATTGCTTCGCATTTCAAGAGCTACTTGTTGCGGAAATTCAAAGAACTGGTAAGCCCCAATATCCGCAAAATCAAGCAAGCGAATCTTTCCAGCCGTCACCACATTCTCGGTAAAAAGATCCGAGAAAATGTGTTCAAATAGATGCAAGACATTATCTGTCGTGACAAAATGCCGTTGGATAATCTGCGGAATTTCGGTCCTGAGTTTGTAATGAATATCTAGTACCGTTTTCCCCAGCAATCGTTCTAAGACCAGATTCCTGACTTCCCTTAAATCTTCACGGAGAAAATTCTTAGGAATGGCAAATTGTCTGGTCAGCGTTTTTGACTCATCTAAGGTCATCACAGCCAAAGCTGCATGCTGACTGAGAATGACGATGTCAAACGCTGTGAGTTTCTGCTGACTAGGCTCAACATCAAGCACCGCCACCGTACAGGACGTTAAATCCGACAAGATGGTCGCTGCTGTCTGCAAAATATCATCCAGTCGGAAAAATTCTTGATCGAAACTCCTGACAACCTGATACATATCTTCTTCAGCTAGACTATCAAACGTTAGGGAATGCTCCACAAAGTATTTGAAACCTTCTACACTAGGCATCCGACCGCTCGAGGTATGAGCTTTTTCAAGCAAGCCTTTTTTCTCCAACGCCGCCATATCATTTCGAATGGTCGCACTACTTGAGGCAATACTGTCTTGGAGAGCTTTCGATCCGACTGGCTCGTGCGTTTTCGTAAAGATTTCAACGATCAAATTTAGAATTTCATGTTGGCGTTCTGTTACCAAAACCTCACCTCCATTCGGAATTCCAGCATTAGCACTCTATCCTTTCGAGTGCTAACTCATGATTCTATTATACACCGATTATTCTTAAAGTCAAGGTAGAAAACCAAAAAATTAGCACTCTTTTTGTAAGAGTGCTAAAAATCAGTCTGAAGACCTAGACGCGCCATAGTTAACCAATTACCTGTCTAGTCCTGTTCTGTGTTCTTCCATTTCCAGAAGCGATACAGGATAATCCCTATCAAAACAGGGTGAATCAGGACAATCGTATCCGTCACGATTTTAGAAACAGTCAACTGCTCAAACTGTAAACGAGGCAGATTGAGGAAAAAATTAATACATAAAATAGGTATGGCTGCAATTGCCACTTTCGGACACTGTTTTTTCATTTTAATCCCCTTTCAGCGTAACGTTTTCTCAATTTGTAAAAACCAATCCCGCAATAGAAAAAGACAAAAAGGTAGGCAAGAGACAAAACTCTCCACATCCACAAGGACCAAGCATCCACATCTCGCGGATAAAATGCCTGCCCAAAGACAGCTAGTCCGATTAGAACGAGAGCCAAAAATCGCCACTTGAAGATTTGTCCAATCATGTCAAGTTTGCTTTGACGGTCGCTATAAATAGTTACTTCTTCACCTACTGTCACAGGTTTGCGAAAATAGACAAAATTATTACAAGTTCCGAGATTCTCCCAGCCATAGTCCTCATACATTTGGTAATAGACTTCCTGATCCTCTCCCAATCTCGGCTTGAAATCAAGACGATAGACCACTTCTTCCGGTTGGCATTTCTCAAAAATGAATAGACAGAAGAAGCGTACTTCTTTTAACTTCCAACCCTTACGGTGCATGTCGGTTAAGTACTCTTCTTCCTTTTCAAAATCTGTAATGAAGAACAACTTCCATTCTTTTTTCATCTTACAGCTCCTTTTTCAAGCGATGCAATGTCCACAGTTGATAGGCTACTAAACTGAGCCAGATAAGCAACATCATGCAATTCCAGGCAAACTGCTGCCATTTCCACTCCGCAATGCGCCAAATCGAGCTATTAGCTAGCGCAATCCAAGGCAAAATTGCAGTGGATAAAATCCGATTCGTCACAATTTTCTTTTGATAAATATATGCTACTACGATCATTGTAGAGGAGCGCTTCATCTGGAGTGCCTACCGCAGCTACAGGCTTGCACCAGATAACATAGGGTGACACACCACAGACCATTTCCCAGCCTGCATCTTGAAAGAAACTCAGATAATGGGTATCGTATTCTGGAAAAAAACCAGTTTCTTTCTTACTAGGCTGATACACATCAATCTGATAGTGCATTTCTTCAGAAGGGCAGGCTACAAATTCCATCTTCCCACTCCAAGACGATACCTGCTGTAAAGCCTGACCTGCTAGGTGCATCTGACCTAAATACTCTTCCATTTGATTCAGCTGAAAAGCCTTAAATCTCTGCTGTTTCATATCTCACACCTCGGCTATTTCGATAAAGGCGCTCAATCCTAGCTAATTCAATGCCCAAAACCTCTCGTCCTAACTTCGTTATCAGATAGATCTTACGCTTTTCTTCCTCGCGGACAAAGGCAATCAGACCGTCTTTTTCCATCTTAGAAAGAGTACCATACATAGTTCCTGGGCTAATCACAACTTGTCCACTCGTTAATTCCTTGGTCTTTTGGGTGATCTCATAACCATGCCGCTCTTCCTGTAAGGCAAATAAAATATAAAATGCTGTTTCCGTCATTGGAAGATAGACCCGTCTGATTTTTTCTTCCATTTTATTACCCCTTGTAGTTCGATATATCGTACTTCGATACACGAAGTATATCGCATCTCGATGTAATTGTCAAGGAAAAATAAAAAAGTGGGACTCAATCGTGATTTCTTAGAAACCGAGCTCCCCACTCTCATATTCTGAACTAACGTGCCAATCTACTCTTTTTCTTTACATATGTCGTTTGAGCAACTCAGCGCCAGTCTGGCGATACGACATATCTCCTACTGCTTCTATGCTAAATTGTCCATTTTCGTATCTCAAAACAGTTATCGAACCATTATCTAGTGCTAGATTGGTTGGACGTTCTGGTTCTAGTAGATTCACCAAGGTTGCAATCGTCATACCGTGACTAACAACCAAGGCATTTCCCCCACCTTGTTTTTCAAGGTCTTTAGCAATACGTTCAAAGCCATTAAAAATGCGCTCTTTTAACACTTCCCAAGGTTCAGACCAATTGGCCGAGTCAGCTTCATGTACCCCATTGGCAATTTCTTCGAAAGTCATCGTATTGGCATCGACAACTCCGCTAATGCGTGGCAATACACCACTAAACAATTCTGCATCATACATCCCTTCAAAGCTCCCAAAACACCATTCACGAATACGTTTATCTTGATAGTAAGGAATCTTACCAAGAATGCCCAATTCTCTTTGAGCAATGGTAATCGTCTGAACTGTCCGACCTAAATCACTGGATACGGCAACCTTAAATTCCAAACCAGCTTCCTTCAAACCAAGACCTAATTCGCGAATACCCGTTTCGCCTATTGTCGTCAAGGGAGTATCACACCAGCCTTGCACCCGACCAATAGTATTAAACATGGTCTTACCATGGCGCGCAATATATAATCTAGTTTCTGCCATTGTTGTTCCTCCTTGTCTTCCTCATCCTATTATATCAAAAAACGACTGTCTAAGACAATCGTTTCCTATTCTCTAATTTTTAAAGCTATGGATTGGTGCTGGAATTTGTCCACCACGCGCAATAAAATCAGCAGATGAAGCTTGATTGACTTTCATAACAGGAGCCGTTCCTAATAGGCCACCAAATTCAATCAGGTCCCCTTCTTTGCCTTTTGGAATAATCCGTACAGCAGTTGTTTTCTGATTGATTACTCCAATTGCTGCTTCATCCGCAATCATGGCAGCAATGGTCTCTGCAGGTGTTTCTTCTGGAATGGCAATCATATCTAATCCAACTGAACAAATGGCTGTCATCGCTTCTAATTTTTCCAAATTCAGCGAACCAGATTGAACAGCTGCAATCATCCCCTCATCTTCAGAAACAGGAATAAAGGCACCAGACAGGCCACCAACTTGATTACAGGCCATCACACCGCCCTTTTTCACTTGGTCATTGAGGAGAGCAAGCGCTGCTGTCGTCCCATGCGTTCCAACCGTTTCAAGACCCATTTCTTCTAAAACACGGGCTACCGAATCACCAACAGCAGGGGTTGGAGCAAGACTTAAATCCACAATCCCAAACTTCACACCCAGACGTTCACTCGCCATTTGACCGACCAACTGACCAATACGGGTAATCTTAAAGGCTGTCTTTTTAACTGTCTCAGCCACAACATCAAAGCTCTCTCCACGAACTTTTTCTAAAGCACGCTTAACTACCCAGGACCTGATACGCCAACATTGATGACCACATCAGCTTCGCCAACTCCATGAAAGGCTCCAGCCATGAAGGGATTATCTTCTACTGCATTCGCAAAAACAACTAATTTTGCAGCTCCCATTTCAGACAAAGTCGCTGTTTCCTTGATAATCCGTCCCATATCACGGACAGCTGTCATATTGATTCCTGTCTTGGTTGAACCGATATTGACAGACGAGCAGACCTTGTCTGTTTCAGCTAAAGCACGAGGAATGGAGTTGATTAAGATTTCATCCCCTTTTTGATAACCTTTTTGCACTAAGGCAGAAAATCCACCAATAAAATCAACCCCGATTTCCTTGGCTGCTCGGTCTAGCGCTTTGGCTAGGGGAAGATAATCCGTCGCATCTGTCGCTGCTCCAACCAGAGCAATGGGTGTCACACTCACCCGTTTATTGACAATAGGAATCCCTAATTCCGCTGCAATCTCATCACCGACCGCGACCAAATCACGTGCCTTGGTCGTAATTTTTTCGTAAATCTTCTCAGCTGCACGGTCGATGTCCGTATCAATACAATCCAGAAGCGAAATTCCCATCGTGATGGTCCGAATATCGAAATTCTGCTCCTCAATCATAGCAATGGTTTCAGTTACTTGTCTAATATCCATTCCGCTACCTCTTAGATGTTATACATGGCTTCAAAAATGGCGGCGCTTTGAATGTTAATTTTAACATTCAAGCTCTCACCAAAGGCGTCAAATTCCTGACGTAAGACCGCAAAATCTTTTTTATCATCGCTTGAAACAACTGCCATCATCGTGAAAAATTCATCTAAAACGGTTTGTGAAATATCATCAATATTCAATCCTAATTCCGCAATCTTAGCAGAAACTCCCGCTACAATACCGGTTCTATCTTTCCCAACAACTGTAATAATCGCTTTCATCTTAGCCCTCTTTCCTTTTTATCTCATGATGAATGACCCAAAAAGTCTTTGACCTCAGAAAGATCTAAAAAGACCTCTTCTCCAATTTGCAACGCTGGCATTCCCACATAACCATTTTCTTTTGCTTGCTGAAAAGCTGGATGCTGATCTCGCAAACGGATAAAACGCTTAAAATTAGCCAAATTAGCCGTAATCTCAACAGCTTCATAGTCGAAGGACAATTCTTTTAAACCAGCCACAAACGGAGCTGTATCTGGACATTCTGTCACAAAAAATAGGGTTGCAGTCATCTTCTACCTCGCTTCTTCTACTTTCTGATTTCCATTGTACCACAAAAGCAAACCAAGCCCTAAGCGTCATCTATATTTTTTAAAAAATATTCGGAAAAAATGAAAGAAGACCTGCCTCCCGTATATACAGGAAACAAGCCCTCCACAATTCTCTTTTGCCACTAGATACGACAGATACAGTTTACTACCTTATTTCCCTACATAGGTGTGCATTGGATACGTCAAATACTCTACATCACGTGCTTTTTCACATGTCACAAATCCAGCTGGTGCATCCATAACAGTTGGGATACGGTTTACGACAGTTGCACAAGTATGCGCTACTGTATCTGGTTTTTTGACAGAGAATATCAAATCAGGTTCGCCAAAGATTTCCCAATCGCACATATCTCCGTCATCTTCACGGTAAACTTTTCCGATACATTCTACTTCTAATTCAATACCTTGGTTCGTATGAATAGTTGTAACGGCTGACATTCCTGTTACCTCTCCTGCTGGAATAGTCCGGCCAAGTGTTTCAGAATAAATGTCTTCATCAAGAATGTATGGTACACTCTTTTGGGAAATATCTTTGATGGTCAAGTTCATTTTCGCACAGATACCTTCTGCAGAATTCCACATGTAAGAAGGGAAGCTTTCAGCAGAAGCAATTTCTTTTTCAAATCGTTCTACATCGTAGCCAGCACCATGTGCTTCAGCAAGTGCTAGACCGTAATCTTCTACGTTATAGCTGACAGCACCTTTAATCTTAGTGATTTTATTCATCCCTGCCATCATAAGACATGGCATATTAATCCAGTAAATATCCTGCATACCAGATCCCATAATAGTCACACCATGTTCTTTCGCCAATTTATCGAGACGATTTGTTTCTGATGGAGAAGTTGTCCAAGGATAAATTGCTTCCTCACAGGTTGAAATCACATTCACCCCATGTTTAATCGCTGTTTCATAGAAATTGTACATTTCAGGCATGTAAGAGAAAATGGTGACAATGGCAATATCTGCATCGCAGCTTGAAAATACTGCATCTGCATCATTTGAGATAATAACCCCTGTCTTATATCCGAGCTCTGCAAAATCACCAACATCTTGACCAACAACTGCTGGATTATTATCAATCGCCCCAACAATTTCTACCCCATGCTCTACCAAATAGCGGAACAATACCTTAGACATCTTGCCGCAGCCGTATTGGACTGCACGTACTTTTGAAGTTCTCATTATGAACTCCTCCTTTTTATTGTTATTTCTTTCACAATTATAGTATAATGTCTCCAGTAACTAGAGAGTCAATAGAGAGTTTTAAAAAATATGAAAAATATTTTACGAATCGGTGAATTTTCCAGAATAAACAGTATTTCTATCCGCACCCTGCGCTTTTATGACCAAATTGGTCTCCTCCACCCCTATCATATTGATTCAGAAACCAATTACCGCTACTACCATATTAAGCAATCTTCCATTGTCGACTCGATTCAATACCTACGGCAGCTTGATTTTTCACTGGAAGACATCAAAGCAATTCTGTCAGACAAGAGCAATCCTCACCTTCATCAGCTCATCGAAGATCGCTATCAAGGTTTGATTCGAGAAAAGGAGGCTTTGGAACACCGGATTGCAGAAATTGATGCCTTTCGCTCAGGCGCACTACTCTATACTGAACGAAAAACCAGCAAGGAACTTGAGATAGAAACCTTGCCTGAACGAACAATTTGGACCTTCGAACTTCCTAAAAACATCTACCAGATGAATCAGGAAGAGTACGAATTGCATCTGCGTTATCTAAAGCAAGAAATCTTCATGCAAAATCCTTTTTACGAACACTTCGGCAAGGTCGGCTCACTCATGCAAGTGGAAGATTTTAAGAAACAGCAATGGATTTCTACCCAATTTGCCCTCCTTCACAACCCCTATCTTCAATCTCCTCTGGTCAAGGAAGTCACACTAGCTGCTGGATTATATGCCGTTAGCTATTGTTCCTCCTTTGAGGAAGAAATTGACCGCCTCCCTCTCTTTTTCAAATCACTAGTAGCAGAGCAGTTAACCCCCGTTGGGCCGTATATCTGCGAAGTCATTCACGAACAACCAAACTTATTAGAACAAGAACGCGATATGTTCATCAAAATGCAGGTTGCAGTTCAAAAATAGCAAGAAACAAGGGCTCGTTGACATGGTTGTCCAACATTCACAAATCACTCTGTCGTGTCCTTCTCCTCATATTTCAAAAAATCAACAAAAAAACAAGAGATTGACATCTGTTAGACTCCCTAGCCGTTCCGTGAAACAACACATTCACGGCGATTACTAGAGAGACTAACTGATAGCCCAATCTCTTTTCTTTATTTTTTACAGATATTTCATAGAGCGGTTGGCATACTGTTTCCAGTCAATTTCTCTAGCAGTACACCAAGCCTGTACATCCGGTCCTAAGATGAGGTCTTTCTGACGCAACTCTGCTATATTCTTCGCACCAACTAGTACCATCATCTCTGCAACCCGTTCCTCTAGGCGTCTCACCTCATAGATAGCACGGTCGATATTTTGGTTATTTTGAACCAATTGCAGGATTCGATTTGAAATTCCTACAAGCTCTGCTCCAAGCGCCAAGGATTTAATAATATCTAGTTCGTTTTTGATACCGCCAGAAGCGATTATTTCTGGACGTCCTTCTGCTGGCAAGCTCATTGCTTCCACAAGAGAGATGACGGTCGATTGCCCCCAACCATTTAACAACGGATAGCCATCTCCGCCGCGACGGATATTTTCAATCAAGACGAAATCCGTTCCACCTGTACCTGAGATGTCCACGGTCTTCACACCTACGGAAGCTAAGCGTGCAACCGTCTCACGACTCATCCCAAAACCAACTTCTTTCACAATAACAGGAACTTCAATCCCACGAACGATAGCTTCAATATTTTTCAACCACATTGAAAAATCACGATCACCTTCTCGCATCACCAGTTCTTGCGGTGCATTGAGGTGAAGTTGCAAACCATCTGCCTCCAGCAAATCAACTGCTCGCTTGGCATTCTCAAGATCATGGTGCGCACCGAGGTTCGCAAAAATAATACCATGTGGATTTTCCCCACGTAAGATACGGAAACTATCTGCCACACTTGGATCTTTTAAGGCCGCACTCACAGACCCTGAAGCTATCGGAACCTTTGTTAAATGCCCAATAATCCCAAGCAATTGGTTGATTAACTTCGTGCGTTCACTACCACCTGTCATGGCGTTAATAAAGAAAGGCATTTCCATTGTCAAACCAGCTACTGAGGTCTGTAAACAAACATCTCCTACCTGTAACTCAGGTAAGGATTGGTGTACAAAACGTGTTTGTACAAAATCTTTTGCCGACTCCATACTAAATTGCTGATTGGCTAATGCCACGTGTTGGTCTTTTCGATTTAGACTTACAACTTCTTTTTCAAACATGGTTTCTCCTTATTCTCTACAGGCAATGGACAGCGGTAATGGCTTAATCCCTGCTCCTTCCCAAGCTCTGCAAATTGTTTCTTTTTGATCCCGCGATCTAACGAAGCAAATACCACAATCGCCACCTCCGGCTCCTGAGGATTTAGCAACAGCTCCTTGCTCTTTAGCCAGTTGGCATAATTGTGTCAGTTGAGAGGTTTCAATGACAATTCCCATATTGGCCGAAAAGTCTCGTAGTTGTTGACGATTGACTGCAATCGCTGCTTCAAAAGCGGCTGCATCATTTTCTTTACAAGCCTGAATCAATTTTTCCATACAGAGCCTATTTTCAGCCAAAAATTGCTGGTGATAAACCTCTTTTTCTTTTTGATCCAGCTGACGGTGCATGGTTGCCACTAAGCGATCCGTTGAGGCTGCCGACCCAGTCCAACCGACTAGTAATTCCAAGCCATCTGGCAATTCAAGCAACTTGATAGCTAGACCATTCCAATCTTGCTCTACCACATCACGAACTGAAAAGCGCTTTATTGCTGATTTGAGCCAGATGCGATCAACAGAATGATAAGAGATAACTCCACCAAAACTAGATGCCGCCAAATCTCCAAAAGAGCCAGTCAGATTGATTTTTATTTGCGAAATTGCTGCCAGTCTATAGACTAGCATCGGCTCTACTTCCTGCTGATAGTAGGCTAATAAAGCCCGAACCATCGCAACCGTCACAGCACCTGACGAGCCCAGTCCATACTTGGCCCCCGACTCTTGATCATCCAAATCCGATCGAACCGCAACACGATAAGGTGTAGACACCTCTACTCCAAACGTACGCACATAGTCTTCAACGACCTGCATACTACTGATAATCAGCTGATAGGGATTAGACGAATTTGCGTAAATCTGATGCTCTCGACGAGACCAAGACACTTCCAGTTCAGGATGTTGAGTAGAATGAATCGTCCCTTTCTCTGCCTGTTGTAAAGAGACAAACAAGCGCTGTTCAACCGCTGCAATAACTGCTGGGTAACCAGCTTCAACAACTGCATATTCTCCTGCTAAATACAACTTTCCTGATGCACTTGCCTCAATCATGCTCCACACCTCTAGAAAAGCTACGCTCAGATTTCTGCCAATCTGCCTCCGATAAGACGTAGGCACCCCTTCCCGGAAGACTGGTTAAAATTTGCTCTGCTGGCAAATATTCTTTCAAGGCAGCGACGAGACAATCCATATCACTAGCTCTACACAGCACTTTGACATTCGGCCCGGCATCCATGGTCATATAGGCTGGGATCTGCAAGTCAGCTCTTACTTGGCGGACAGCCTCCTGCGCTTTCAAACTATCTGCCGTCCAATAGGTAAACGGAGGATTTGCAGATAGGGTGGTCGCATGCATTTTCATGCCATTATGCTCTGTCAGTTGTCCTACTCGCTCAAAATCTCGTTGTGCAATGGCAGCCTTGATGTCTTGTAAATCTCGAGCAGCTGTTTCGACCCACATCGGATAAAATGACGAAGTCTGAACGGTATGCTCCATGCCCTCACGACTAGCAATCTTTTTCTTCCCAGTATCCACCGCAAGGACAATCATCCCAATGTCCCAATCAGCATCGTCAATCGGATGTGCCATGGAATCTTCTGATCCTGTCCCCATATCCCATTCGACAAATCCGCCAAACAGACTACGGGTACTAGAGCCTGACCCACGTCTGGCAAAGGTTGACAATTCCTCACGAGACAACTTCAAATCTAAGGCCGTTGCAGTAGCCAGTGCCAAAGCTGCAAAAGCAGAAGCTGAGCTTGCAAGTCCTGCAGCAGTTGGAACAAAATTCAAACTTTCTACACGAGCAAACTTGCCCTCACTTATATATTCGCGAAATAAATTTAAAAAGTGCGAAATTTTTTTTATTTCTTTTTCGGATTGTTTTTGGCCGTTCAAAAAAAACGCATCTGCCGTCAAGGAATCATCAAAGATAACCTTGGTATCTGTGTAAAAAGCATCCAATGTCAAGGATAAACTAGAATTCATTGGTAAAAATAAATCCTTATCCCGTTTTCCCCAATATTTAATTAACGCAATATTGGTATGGGCACGCGCAATCCCTACTTTCTTACTCATGTCCTTCTCCTAAAAACTGTATCCATGTTTGGCGAGCACCAGCTGATGTGAGAGCTTGAGCAATAGCTTGCGCTTCTTCTTGCGTTTTAGCAAGAGCAATCATGCAACCTCCCCGGCCACCACCTGTTAATTTGGCACCCAATGCCCCCTTTTGACGAGCAATCGCAACCAATCTATCTAAACTTTCATCTGATACACTCAACTTCTGTAAATAGTCGTGCGCTTGATCCATAATCTGACCAAGTTCAGCAGCTTGATTCTGTGCCAAATAAGCCTTCGCTTGATTAGTCAAGTCTCCTAAGGCCTCAATCCAATGGACAGCTTCTGCCTGCTCTTGATAAAGGCTTGCTACATCAGTAATCGCTTCTAAGGTATTTCCTGTCTTTCCTGTATCAGCAACAACAAGATAGGCGTTCAAGGAAAGAGCCATTGGCTCAATCGCTTGACCTTTCACAAAAAAGATAGGTGACGTCCCTGTCACCGTTGTCGCATCAATCCCTGACGGATTTCCGTGCGCAATCTTTTCAGACGACTGGACGATTTCCCACAATTCTTCGTCTGACAAGGTCTTTTGATAAAAGGAAAATAAGCCTCGTGCCACCGCTGTAGCTACTGCCGCGCTCGATCCCATCCCTCTTTCTGCCGGAATGGTCGATTGAATCTCAATATGAATAGCAGGATCAGTCGGTGCCCCAATCCGATAAAGTGAAAAGCGGATTGCATGTTTCAAACTTTCCCAAATTTTGGGCATTTCATGAACCAGACCTTGATAAAAATCACAACTAACAGAGAGTGCTTGACCTTCAGCTCGAACTTCAGCCGTAATGTGAACAGCAGAAAAAGGCATGGCAATAGCTGGCTGGCCATAAACTACTGCATGCTCTCCCATTAAAATAATCTTTCCTGTTGATATTCCTCTTGCAACCATGATTTCTCCTTATGCAGCTTATATTATACCACGTTTCAGAAAAAACCTTCTACTATTTTCTATTTCAGAAAAAGGAAAGCTCGGAAAATGGAGCAAAAAGTTGTTTTTCACTAGTAAAATCGCTACAATATTACTATCAGATACAACAAGGAATACAGCTATGAATATGAACCATATACTGCAACAAGCGCCGAAAAATCTCCCTATTTTACAGGCTCGTTTTGGTCTAGAACGTGAGTCACTACGCATGAATACCGAGCATCGTATCGCACAAACTGCTCATCCTGAAAAACTAGGCTCTAGGGAATTTCATCCTTATATACAGACCGATTATAGCGAATCACAAGTGGAATTGATTACTCCTGTTAGCAGTTCAACCAAGGAGGCAAGACGGATCTTAGGAGCCATTACAGAAGTCGCATACCGCTCCATGAATCCATATGAATACCTTTGGCCACTGTCTATGCCTCCTCAGGCAAGAGAAGATGAAATCCGAATTGCCCAACTAAAAAATGACTATGAGTACCAGTACCGACAAGGACTTGGAAAACGCTATGGAAAATTACTCCAATCCATGTCCGGTATCCACTACAACCTAGAATTAGGGGCAGGCTTAATCACACACTTATTCGAAGCGAGCAACTACGACTCCCAGCTTGCTTTTACCAATGATCTCTATCTCAAGTTAGCACAGCAATTTTTACGTTATCGCTGGTTTTTAACGTATTTATACGGTGCTAGTGTGGTAGCTGAAAAAGGATTTTTACAAGAAAAATTAAACCACCCTGTTCGTTCCTTGCGCAACAGCTCCTATGGCTATGTTAATTCTTCGGATATTCATGTTTCCTTTGCTGATTTGGAAACCTATGTCCAGGATATTGAACGCTATGTTAAGACAGGACAGCTTTCTGCGGAAAAAGAATTTTACTCCGCCGTCCGCTTGCGGGGCCATAAGCACAATCGGGATTATCTCACAAAAGGGATTCGCTACCTCGAATTTCGCTGCTTTGACCTAAATCCCTTTGATTTTCTTGCTATTAGCCAAGAAACTTTGGATACTGTCCATCTCTTTGCGCTTGCCCTCCTGTGGATTGATCGCCCTGAACATGTCGATGAAACCTTAACAAAAGCAGCTGAGCTGAACAACCAGATTGCCCTTGCTCATCCGCTCACTCCCCTGCCAAAAGAGGCTGATACGCAAACCATTCTTGACGCTATGGAAGCTGTCGTCGATCATTTCCAATTGGATGAAACCTATAAAAATTTAGTAGAAACTGTCAGACAGCAAGTCGCTAATCCTCAACTGACCCTATCAGGACAGTTAGCTGAACGCCTAGAAGGACATTCCTTAGAAGAATTTGGGCGTAAGCAAGGACAAGCCTTCCATGAGTACGCTTGGAGTGCCCCCTACGCCCTTAAAGGCTATGAAAATATGGAACTCTCTACTCAGATGCTGATGTTTGATGCTCTGCAAAAAGGAGTTAACCTTGAGATTCTCGATGAAGACGATCAATTTCTCAAACTCTGGCACAAAGACCATGTTGAATATGTCAAAAATGGCAATATGACCTCTAAAGATACCTATGTTGTCCCTCTTGCTATGGCGAATAAAACGGTCACCAAAAAAATTCTTGCAACAGCAGGATTTCCTGTCCCAGCAGGTGCAGAATTTTCAAGCAAGACAGAGGCGCTACGCTACTATGCGCAGATTGAAAAAAGCGCTATTGTTGTTAAGCCAAAATCCACTAACTTTGGCCTGGGTATTTCCATTTTCCAAGATGGTGCTAGCCTAGAAGATTATGAAAAAGCCCTTGACATCGCCTTTGCCGAAGACAAACAAGTTTTGATAGAAGAATTCATTGCAGGTACTGAGTATCGCTTCTTTGTCCTAGACGGAAAATGCGAGGCTGTATTACTACGTGTTGCTGCAAATGTGGTAGGAGATGGCATCCATACAATTGCAGAGTTGGTTGACATCAAAAACCAAGATCCGCTACGTGGGCGTGACCACCGTTCACCACTTGAAATCATTCAGTTAGGAGACATTGAAAAGCTCATGATGAATCAGCAGGGTTATCAGCCAGATACCGTTTTAGAAGCTGGGCAAAAGGCTGAACTACGAGGCAATTCCAATATCTCAACAGGTGGTGACTCGATTGATGTGACAGAGCAAATGGACGAGAGCTACAAACAGCTAGCAGCTGATATGGCTACAGCTATCGGCGCTTGGGTATGCGGTGTTGACTTGATTATTCCAGACTCAACCCTCGCCTCTACTAAAGACGAGCCCAACTGTACCTGTATTGAACTCAATTTCAATCCGTCCATGTATATGCACACCTACTGCTACGACGGACCGGGGCAAGAACTAACACCCAAGATTATCGCAAAATTATTTCCTGAGATAATTTCATAAGACTGAAGTAGTTTTCAGTCTTTTTTATATTCTCCTAAACCCCACCGACTGGCATTTTATCGCTCTTATGCTATAATAATTCTTATGGACAAAATGATTAAAACAATTTCAGAAAATGGGCACTTTCGTGCCTTTGTATTAGATAGCACAGAAACGGTTCAAACTGCTCAAGAAAAACATGATACCATGGCTTCGTCAACTGTCGCCTTGGGGCGTACCTTGATTGCCAATCAGATGCTGGCCGCAAATGAAAAGGGCAATACTAAAATGACCCTTAAAATCCTTGGAAACAGCTCTCTTGGCGCCATTATCAGCGTGGCAGATACAAATGGTCATGTCAAGGGATATATTCAAAACCCAGACATTGACTTGAAAAAAACAGCGACGGGCGAAGTCATCGTAGGGCCGCTTGTGGGCCAAGGACAATTTTTAGTGATTACCGACTATGGTATGGGACATCCCTACCACTCGATGACACCGCTAATTTCAGGAGAAATTGGTGAAGATTTTGCCTATTTTTTGACTGAAAGTCAACAAACACCGTCAGCAGTTGGGCTCAATGTCTTACTTGATGAAGAAGACAAGGTCAAGGTGGCAGGTGGTTTTCTAGTTCAAGTCTTACCAGATGCCACAGAAGTAGAAATTGCACAATTTGAACAACGGATTCAGCATATGCCTGCTATTTCTAGCCTGCTTGAGTCTGACAATCATATCGAGGCTCTGCTGGAAGCTATTTACGGTGAGCAACCTTTTAAACGCTTATCCGAAGACACACTCAGCTTTAGCTGTGATTGCTCAAAAGAACGCTTCTTACAGGCTCTTGCTAGCCTCCCAAAAACAGATTTAATAGAAATGAAAGAAGAAGACAAGGGAGCAGCCATTACCTGTCAATTCTGCCAGACCCATTACCAATTTGACGAACATGACTTGGAGGAACTCATCAATGACTAATCTCAACACCCCTTTTATGATTGGAAATGTCGAAATCCCCAATCGTACAGTCCTAGCTCCCATGGCTGGTGTTACTAATTCCGCCTTTCGTACCATTGCAAAAGAAATGGGGGCAGGACTGGTTGTCATGGAAATGATTTCTGAAAAAGGACTGCTTTATAATAACGAAAAGACCCTGCATATGTTGCACATCGAAGAAAACGAAGCTCCAATGTCTATCCAACTCTTCGGTGGAGATGCTGACGGATTATCACGCGCTGCGGAATTTATCCAAAAAAATACCAAGGCCAACATTGTCGACATCAATATGGGCTGCCCCGTGAACAAGGTCATCAAAAATGAAGCAGGTGCCAAATGGCTCAAAGACCCTGATAAAATTTACCATATTATCAAGCAAGTAACCTCTGTCCTTGACATTCCCTTAACCGTCAAAATGCGGACTGGTTGGGCTGATTCTGGCCTAGCTATTGAAAATGCCCTCGCTGCAGAAAGTGCTGGAGTGGCTGCTCTTGCCATGCACGGTCGCACTCGGGAACAAATGTATACTGGAACCGTTGACCTTGAAACCCTCAGCAATGTCGCAAAGGCCCTCACCAAAATCCCATTCATCGCAAATGGAGATATTCGAACTGTCCAAGATGCTCGCCAACGGATTGAAGAAGTTGGTGCAGATGCTGTTATGGTCGGACGAACGGCTATGGGAAATCCTTACATCTTTGAACAAATCAATCATTATCTCGAGACAGGGGAAATCTTGCCCGATTTGAGTTTTGAAGATAAGCTCAAGATTGCCTTTGAACACCTTACTCGCTTGGTCAACCTCAAGGGAGAGAACATTGCCGTCCGTGAATTCCGTGGGTTAGCTCCTCATTATCTACGCGGAACAGCTGGTGCCGCTAAAATCCGTGGTACCGTTGCCCGTGCCGAAACTGTTGCAGAAGTTGAAGCACTCTTTAACCAAGCACGTGAAGCCTATAAAAAATAAAATAACAGACAGAAGGTTTGATTCACAGAAATCAACTTCTCCTTATTCCTAGATTTTGGACAGCTGGACTTGTATCCAGCTTTTTATATGCACTCTGTAGAATCTGTGGTTGATATTCCTAAAAATTACACAAATGACTAAAAGCTTGAAGTCGCTAACATAAAAGCAGCTGAATCCTTTGACCCAACTGCTTATGTTGCCTTATCGGCTACTATCGAATTTCAATTCGCCAGCTTTTACACCAATTTTTAGTGTACTGCCGCTCTGTAATTCCCCACGTAGCAACATTTCTGCTAGTGGATCTTCGACTTTCTTTTGGATGACACGACGGAGTGGTCGCGCGCCCATTTCTCTATCATAACCTTCTTTTGCTAGTAATTTTAGCGCAGAAGGTTGAATCTTAAACTGAATACCTTTTTCATCCATCACCGCTTGAAGGGGCTGAATCATCACTTTCACCACTTCTTGCATATCGTGATCACTCAGACTATGGAAGACAATCTTCTCATCAATTCGGTTGATAAATTCTGGTCGGTACGCTTTTTTCAACTCTTCAAAAATACGTTTTTCAACGTGCTCTTGACTCTGAGACAAATCAAGTGCCCCAAAACCAACTGTCTTATCATCACGCAAAGCTGTTGCCCCAAGGTTAGATGTCATAATGATGAGGGTATTCGAAAAATCAACCTTTCGTCCCTTACTATCTGTCAAGACACCATCATCTAATACCTGCAGCAAAAGATTAAAGGTGTCTGGATGTGCTTTTTCAACCTCATCAAATAACAGAACGGCATAAGGTTTGTTGCGGACTTTTTCGGTTAGCTCACCACCTTCTTCGTAGCCAACGTAACCAGGAGGAGCACCATTTAAGCGACTAGCCGCAAATTTTTCCATATACTCACTCATATCAAAACGAATGAGAGCCGATTCGTCGTCGAATAATACTTCAGCCAAAGCCTTTGCCAACTCTGTTTTTCCGACCCCCGTAGGTCCTAAGAACATAAAGGAACCAATAGGGCGCTTGCCTGTCCGAATACCAGATTGATTGCGTCGAATCGCCCGACTAACTGCAGAAATAGCAGCATCTTGGCCAATCACACGCTTGTGCAATTCAGCTTCTAAATTCAAATATTTTTTCACATCTGTCTGACTCAACTTTGCAACTGGAATACCAGATAAGCGACTAAGGGTTAACAAGACATCTTCTTCTGTCACTTGGGCATCTCCCAGTATTTCTCGGTTTTCTTCCTCCAATTCCTTAACTAACAGTTGACTGACTGTCTTGTGTTTTCCATCCATCAATGCCTGATCAGCCGCAGACAATTCAGACTGTTTGCCGCTAACTTTTTGCTGATTTTGCACCGTTGCACTCGCTTCATCAAGCAAATCAATCGCTGAGTCTGGCAAATTTTTGCTAGTCAAGTACCGTTTAGCAAACAGCACAGCCGTACGAACAGCTTCCTCTGTAATCTGAATGTTATGGTGGCGTTCATAAGCCTGTTTTAAGCCTTGTAAAATAGCAATGCTATCTGCCACACTTGGTTCATCTACTGTCACCTTCGCAAATCGACGAGACAGGGCTGCATCTTTTTCAATATGCTTTTGGTATTCATCTTGGGTCGTTGCACCAACTGTTCGCAAGGTTCCCCGTGCAAGAGCTGGTTTTAGAATATTGGCTGCATCTAAGGTCGAATCAATTCCGCTACCTGACCCCATAATCGTATGTAGCTCATCAATAAAGAGGATAACATTCCCATCTTCTTCAATATCGTTGATGATATTGTTCATCCGTTCCTCAAAATCACCACGAAAACGTGTTCCTGCAATCACATTCATCAAGTCCAATTCCAAGACCCGCATTTTGCTTAGACTAGCTGGCACTGCTCCATCTGCCACTCGCTGCGCCAACCCCGATGCCAAAGCTGTTTTCCCAACCCCTGCTTCTCCTACTAAGACAGGATTATTCTTGGTCTTACGAGACAGGACTTGAATCATTCGAGAAATTTCTGATTCCCGACCAATGACTGGCTCAATCTGTCCTGCACGAGCTAAGGAAGTCAAATCTCGTGTATAGTCTTCTAAACCACCCGTCTGCGGTGCTGGCGGCATGCCCATCATATTGGCCATAGTTGGACGATTCGCACGACCACCTTTCATCATACTACGAATGGCTTTTAAATCTTCCTTTGAAAATCCAGCCTTTGCCTCCAAATTTTTCCGCAAATCGATAAAGCGAATCTTGTCATCCGAATCCTCAAAATGAAAACCAGCCCTATCCAAAATCTGTGAGGCAACTGAGCGTTTATCAAGCAAAATCGCCATGAAGATATGCTCGGTTCCTACCTGCTTAGCCTTTACAACTTCCGCAATCTTATGGGCAAACTGAACCACCTCACCTAAGCGTTTTGATGTTCGCAACAAGGTAAACTCTTCTAGTTCTTCACGATAGCTACGCTCTGTTACCAAGCGAGTCGCTTGCTCATAGTCTGCAACATCCGCAGGGTATTCTGCCAAAACAGCTCCTGCAATCGTATCTGGATTAATGACAAAAGCCAATAATAGATGCCAAGTTTCTAAGTAGTCACACATGTAGCGTTGTCCAATGAACTGTGCATCCTCATAGGCACGTTGTAATCCTTTTGAAAATTCCATCCTAATCCTCTTTCCTATCCAATCGTTGTAGCAGTTGTCGTAGCATCCTTGCACGAATAGGAGCCGCATCTATTCCTAATACTTCATCACTACCAATTGACAACAAGAGATTGCCTTCTCGCTCCGTCATCAACTGCTCTTCAAATAACAGCTGTAAAATATCCGCAAAAACAGTCCCAGATACTTCTTTCCCCATATTATGTAGCAAATCGTGAACTAACTCATGCTTGTCTGAGAAAGTAACACGACCAATCCGGATGTAACCACCGCCACCACGCTTACTTTCGACAATATAGCCACGACTAGCCGTAAAGCGTGTCTTAATCACATAATTAATCTGACTTGGTACGACTTCAAACCGACTGGCCAATTCACTCCTACGCAACTCCGCCACACTTACTTGTTCCAAAATCGCCTTGATATGCTCTTCAATATAATCAGATGTATTTTTCATCGCCATAGAATCCACCTCTTTCTCTGACTATCTTTGACTATCGTACCATTTTTACAAAATAAAATAAAGCAAAAGACTTAAAAAGGCTTTAAATCAACGTTTTAAGAAAATAGTTTGCAAAGTATTCTAAAGTAGATTGTAATTATTGGGGTAGTAAAAAAGGTAGTAAATTTTCACACAAAAAAGGGCTTAAAAAGCCCAATATCTAACGAGTTCAGCAGGCAAGACTAGCGTAGTTAATCGACTGCGCTTTTTTTGATTGCTGATAGGTCTATTATATCAGATTATACTTGCAAACGTGTTTCTAATGCTTTTGTTAGTACCTCAGAATAGTTCAACCCCTCACGGTCAGCGAGTCTAGTCAACCATTCGGGCACCGTGACATTCTTTCGAATCGCTTTATTATTCTTAATGAAAGGTGTTGGATCAGCTTGTATCATTGTGACAAAGCCATCGGGGGCGCTCAAGTCTTCTATATTGCTCACTTTTGGCAATTCCAACCCCTCATCAATATAAAGAGCGATAGAACTTTCTAAAAACTCGCGGGCGTTATACATAGCTTCTTCTAGGTTGTCACCCCTAGTACCTCCGCCAAATTCTGGAAACTCCACCCAGTAGCCTGTATCTTCTTTATGAAAAATAGCTGGATAAGATTTCAACATTTTTTTTACCTCCAAAAATGAAAGAGAAGGGGCGCTATAATAGCCCCAAATCTTTCAGGATTTTCTTCTCTAGTCCTTTCCCTAAGTCCTTATTTCCATGGACTGGAATTGTAACTATTTTCGAACATCCTTCTTTTTTGAAATGGTGATGACTTCCATTAGTTCGGATTTCTTTCCACCCGTTGGCCTCTGCAAGTTTTACCATTTCTTTGCCTGTAAGTGGCATAGCGCTCTACCTCCTTACATTATTTATTATATGCGTATTATGCGTATTTGTCAAGTAGAAAACAAGATTTTTTTCTAAAAAGTTAATCAGTAAAAAGCCCCTAAAATCGCTTCTACGGGCTTTTAATCTCTATACGGTTAATTTATCGAACAAGCCAAAACAATAGCTAAAACCTAGCAAAATTTCAATCTAGTAACGTCTCAAGCACTCCATTTCTGTATTGCTTGGCAAAGGCAAGTAAAGCAAGGTTCTTTAAATTGTGATACTGCCTTTCTTTGATAGGCTCAAAAGGCCTGTACTTGCTTTTTATACTCTGGCGTACCTGTTCAATCGGCTTTCCTTCCAGATAGTTCAAAATGAGTACTTGGCGTTGTCTGATGTCGCTAATAGCGTTGATAGCTGACTTAATGGCGTTCAGCTCTTGCCGTGCTGTCTCTTGGTTCATCTCCAATCGCTCCACGGGTTGAAAGTCGTTGCCGTCTGCCTGTAAAATATAATCATCAGAATAGACCACGCTTCCATCCCTTGCGATTCTCTGCCACCGCCCGAACTCTTTTAGTTTTCGGTTGGCGTATATTCTAATTTGTTTTTTATCCATGCCTTCTCACGTCATCAAAGCTAGAACAGTCTATATAATTCTTTTTCGCTCTAGCAACGGCCTTTCTATGTTTTGCTAGTAAGTCCTTTTCTATCACTGCATACTTATCTAAAATAGCTAGCCAATTTTCAATATCAATCGCCCTTAATTTTCCACCTTCTAAAATGATATGATGATACAACTGTTTTTCAGGTTCCGACAACTCATCAAGCAACCGCTTGACTGTTTTATCTTCCAGGCTGGTAGCTTGTAACTGCTCAGCTAGTAAAACCCTTAAATGTCCTAAATGCCTAACCTGTTTCATCTTTTTTTCCCTCGTTTGTGATATAATATTAATGAACTTATTATTCACAAGGGTCAGCAATTGCTGGCTTTTTTGCGTCTAAAAATAACCCTGCCATGGCAAGGTCACCTCAATAATAAAAGCCGTTTAGTCATTTAAGTTCTTTCTGATGTCGCTTCATCTTCAAACCTCGCTTCTAGCTCCTCAATCACTTCCAGAATATTCTCATTCTCATGTGCCTTGTAGCCAAATTCTAAAATAGTCCGCGCTGACTGCTGGCGGGCGTAGGGGCTAACAGATTCATCCAGCATAATCTCCCGCAAAACCTCAACTGCTTCAGTGCTTGCGGACTGTAAAAGCGCCGTAGCCTGTTGCATAACATTGTTTCTAGCTTCACGGTAAGCCCTGCGAAAAGTAAGAGACTTTAGATAACCATGCCCCGTTGTCCGTCCGATTCCAGCTTTTTTTGCCGCTTCCTCAACGCTTTTAGATTCCAACAAAGCTAGCATGAATCTATGTTGTCTTGGCGTTAGTTTATCCGTCACTCAATCGGTACTCCCAGCTTATTCCAAATTCAAAGCGGTATCAAAATGATTCACATAGCTATCTACCGCTTGGGCTATACCCTCATCAGCAATCACCAAAGTAAAGGCCAAATCGCTTGCGCTACCTAAACTATCAGCAATTTCGGCCGCTTGATAATAATCTGCATATTGCTTAAGCGTTTCTATCGTATTGGATAACCTGTCTTCCTTCAAGATATATTGGGGGAGTTCAATTTTGTTTTCAGTTGCTATTTCATGAATTTTTTTAACCGCTAACGGATTCTTTTTATACCGCTCTAAATAACCTTTAATTTCTCCCTCGTTAACCGCCATTGTACCCAACAAGGTTAATTCAGCTACATTATCGGCTGTAACTGTTTCATATTCCGCTTTGATTTTCTCTTTTTCGGATTGCTCAAAAGCTGATAACTTATTTTTGATTGAATTATACTCCGCCGTGCTATATGCTTCAGCTTCTTTTCTAAAATTTGATAAACGTAAATCTGCTTCTGATTGATACATCGTCTGTTCTCGAACTTTTTTATATAAATCAGTTTTTAAACTCTGATACGCTTCGATTTGTTGCTGTTTATAAACGCCTAATTTTGCAATCTGCGCTTGGATTTGTTGTAGTGTCATTGTCTTGTACCTCCATTTTACAATTTTAAGCAAGAATAAATTAAAGCCCTGCTTCTTCGATAAATATATCTTTCCAATGATTCATGTGGATATCCTTTGCTTTCTCATCCCAACGTTTCCCAGTTCCAGGCGTTGAGTAATGTTGAAAAGTTACAATCCCATTCGTGCCATAAAATTGCGCTCTAGCATACGGTGGAGTCCATTCAATGGCACGACCTCCTTCAACAACATGCCCAGAAGCACGCAAATGCCCATCAGAATACGGATCAGATGACGGCACAAAGTAATTCATATCCGCTAGCATTTGTTTTGCCATTTCCGTCCGAGCCTTCACAAAGTTTTTTTCACTTAATTTGGCTGTAACACCATCTAAATCAACCTTAATACGTATTGACATTGTCTTCCTCTCTTGAATAAAAAATAAAGAGGCATGACAAAGAGTGCTAAACTCTAATATCATGCCTCTAGTTTTCTAGTCAGCAATTAAATTTTTTCTTTTCGCCTTGTTTCCACCTGTATAGGTTGGCTATCCTGCATTGTAATAATTAAACTCCCATACGCTGGCAACCTTGCTGATTTTATTATACCATCTTTTTGGTATAATACGCAACCATTATTCAGTAATTTTCTTAAATCATCAATAGTGCTCATTTGTATCTTCACCCCCTCCCATCTGTTCCATTTTGTTTAATTTTGTTCGCTTTTGCTGTGTCGCATGCTTCGGCTATTCGCTCAAAAACGCTGTTCAAGTTTCGGCTGTGCTGATAGGTTACACAAAGCTCTCCCTTGCGATAGTCAATTCGATAGTGTGGACGCTTAAACGTGCCAACTAAGTAGCCAATAATGGCGTGCTTACACGCTAACATATCCGCCACGAATTGAAAATGTCTATAATAGTGCCGTACGGTCATACTGCTCCTTTCTTATATGTATTTGCGATCCGCTCTAGGTTCTCAGTCAAATCCCTATCCGCTTCATACTCTGCCACCAGTCGCCAACCTGTCTCTAATTTGGTCAAGCTGGTTTCGATGTCTGGTTGGGCATACAAGCCAATGATATAGCCCTGTATCCCTAACTTGATTCTATCAATTGTGTCAAAGCATGTCGCTCCTGTTTGATAGTGGTAACGGTTCATTAAAACATGCTCAAATTGTTTCATATGTCTCCTTCTAGGTTATTTTTCTCCTTTTTGTAGCTTTGGAGCATTAAGTGTGCATTAGAAGCGGGGAATTGCTACAGCGTCTCCGCCTTACTCTCCCAAGGGTTTAGGGCATTTTTGTAGCTATTGTAGCATGAAATTCAGTAAAAAACTTTTTATAGATATATCCCCACTTCTAGCCCCCTTCTCTTATATATTATTTATATTATTATATTGCTACAAATAGCTACAATAGGGTTAAACCCTTGATATACCTGACTTTTTCGCTGTAGCATATCTGTAGCATCTCTGTAGCAATTAGTAGCATTAACGCCTTATTTTAAAATAGTAGTGAGTTGGTTTCCCATTCTTCCATAGTCTTTTTTTGGCTTCTGACCGTTCCCAGTCCTTGTGATTATCTAGTACATCCCTCGCTTTTTGGCTATAGCGTCCCCCTCGTCCCTTGGTTGGATTTTCGTTAAAGACAACATAGGCAACTTCGTTAGGCGTTGTCAGCTCAAGCTGAGCAGACCCAAATGCAAGCGGGTATTCCTTGTATTGCTGGTTATCGTCTAAAGGCTCTTGCAGATGTTTTAGAAAATACTGACGGCGTTCATGTGGTGATAGCTCGTACCAGTCTATCGGCGGATAAAAATAGCCCAAATACTCTAAAATCGCTTCTTTTTCTGGATCTTCCACCTTGTAAGCTTCTTGAATTTGCTCTAGCTCCTTATCTAGTTCCGTTGAGACGGTCAGGGGTTGCCCTTTATCGTACCACGCTTTAGCCTCTGCCAACACTTGCAAGAAGTAGCCTTCTTCCTTCTCCATCGGGTGACAAGCGACATCATTAACTCCGCATTGGAGAGGATAAAAACGTCGCTCCTTGCCCTCGTCCTTTAGAAAGCCTTTGGCGTTTGATGTCCCGATGAAAACGCAATGGCGCTCCACCTTTTCAGGCTTTCTGCCATATAGCGCCCGAATATCATCACTAGAAGCGCTGATGAAGTTCTTAACAGCTTCAATAGCCGTCTTTTTAAAGCCCTTCAGCTCTCCGAATTCAATCACCGCATTTGTCTGTAAAATACGATAGTCTTCTGTATGGTCGCCAAATTTCCGGACGCTATCCGAATGAAAGTCAGGCAACAAGCGCTTGGTAGCTGTACTTTTCCCCAAACCTTGCCCGCCGGTCAAAATCGGCACAATTTCAAACTTAATTCCAGGCTGATAAATGCGGGCAACTAAACCCGTCAACCATAATCTTGTGACCTCACGGGCGTAGCTTGTATCGGGACAACCTAGCAAGTCTATAAAATACCGTTCCGCCCGTTCTACTCCGTCCCATCGTTGCGACTCTATACGGTCTTTTACGGGGTGATAAGTGTTTTCTTTTGCGACTTTCAAAATCGCTATTTCTACATTCTCCCTAGTTGGCGCAAAGCCGTATTTTTCATCGATGAAAGCAATGGCTAATTTTGTATCCTCGTCACTCCATAAGCCCTTGTTTGTCCCCCACGGGGTTAACTCAGTCTTTTCAATTGCCTTTGAAAAATCGTTGTATCTAACGCCCTTGAAAATACTTTTATGCTGTTCAAAAACCAAAATAACATTATAGGGGCTTCTGGCTGGTATCTTTGATTTTCCATACGTCCGAAAGGCGGGGATCACTTCTTGATAGGCTGTTTCTGTTTCGCCTTGTGTCGTTTCCTTTTCGTCTTGCTGGATAATAGTGTCTACGATTTCTTTTTTATCCAAACTCTACCCCCTTATAGATTTTTCTTGCGGTTGTTAGAAAATAGCTTGCCAATTCTATCCGCTTCACAATAGCGCTAAATAAGCTGGTCAACTGCTCAAAATCGTAACCATGTAGAAACATCAGGCGGATAAAATAGGCCGTGTCCTGCTCTGTATATAAGCCGTTTGCGATGGTGTCAAATATCCACCCGCCAAGCTCCAGCCCAAGGCCCTGCCGTGCTTGCTCCAGTCTATGGCGTTCCAAATCCTCCAACACCTCTACAAGGTCAGCACCTGCCATAGCAAGCGGTAGATCTCTGACCAGTTGCCAATGGTTTTCTGTGACCGCGTCCGCTAGGTGAACGATAATACCCTTATAACTAAAATCCATCAGCCCAACGCCTGACGGCAACAAGTATACAAATTTATAATAGTTCCCCTTTTTTAATGCTCTGGTCGGATTCTTCTTCAAAAAGCCAAAAAATGATAACTTGTCACGGTGTAAGGTTAATTCTAGTAAGTCATACATTATCTACCCCCAAAAAAATCAAAACATCAGCGATTTTATAGAATACCTTACGTGTATCATCTATCGGCGGTTCATAGCGTTTTAAGCCTGCGCGTTCCCAACGTTGCAAGGTTTTCCATTTTATCCCTAATTCGTCCTGCACCTCTTGGGCTGTCATCAATCCCAATATTTTAGGCTTTGGCTTGTTGTAGTGTTCCAGAAAGGCACTAACGGCCTTTAGGTTCTGTTCTAGTAGTCTTTGTTCATAGCCTGTACTAAAAATACCTTCGTCCATGTTACCCCCCTAGTTGTATCTTTTACCCGCTAATTGAATATACGCCCCATAGTTGGGATTTTGTAGCTTCCTAGTATCTTTAGCGTCTTCTTCCACCGGCTTCTTTTTAGGCTCTACATCAATCTCAAAATGCCCCAAATCACGCCATAAAAAGATGTTCACAATACCTAGGATAATCACAAGGGCTAATAGTTGTTCGATCGGCAAATCAAGCTCATATATTATCATTTTTACGTTTCCTTTCTTGTCTGATTCCTGCTAGCTTTCCCATCTGGAAAACATGCAAGACGGCGAACGCTACACTATTTGTTCGCTTGCGGCATTCGTGGTAGAAGTCTATAACTTCAAAGTCTTCGGTGTTTACTTCTTGTCTATCTGCTATATCATTCAACTCTTGAAAATTCATTCTTTTATCACCTCTTCAATAATTTTATAGTGTTCACTGGCCAACCGTTGCAAGTCGTTCATGGCTAGATTGATAATATTCGCATAACTCTCTTTTAAGGCGATAAAACCATAATAGCCTTCATCGCTCTTCTTGGCGTTTTCTAGCCAACGTCTGACAATATCCAAGGCACTGACCGCCGTCATCATGTCACTTGTTAAACTTTCATAGTTGTCTGCAATTTGTTCTGTTGTCATTTTGCTTTTTCCCTCTCTTTTCGACATTCTTGTCGTAAAGTCGCTAAACAAGGCCGTAGAATGGCAATGTCAGCGTCTGTTTTTTCCGTTTTTTTACTGTTTACTATCCGATTTTTTTACCGCCGTTTTTAAGGTTGGCGCTCCCTGTATTTTTGTGATATAATGGAAATACTAAAACCCCTTTAACAACGGCTTGCCTGCTGTGTTAAATTGTATTTTAGTTAGTTCCTGAAGGCTAGTAAGTTTGGTCGCTCGCTAGGCCTTTTTTTGTTGCCAATTTTTTACGGCTACTTCGTGATGTATTCTGTTTTCTAAGCGGTGAAAATCCTTGATAAACGTTTCTTTGTCTAGCTCTCCGTGCCAATATTTGCTAATAAGCATCACTGACCGCTGATATAGTCTTGGTAGATGTTCAACCATTGCTACTTACCTCCTGCCATGGTAGTGTAAAGCCTATTTGTTCCTCGTAAAGTTTGGCAAAATTAACAGCAGACTTTTGTAGACTGTTCAAAATCTTATAGCGCAATTGCCTAGCCTTTACTTTGTCGCTTGCCTTGAGTTGTCCAGACTGTAGATCATCTTCTAAGCCGTACAAGTCACGAACCAAAAACCATGACTGTAAGCGCCCTAGCTCGTTATCTTTAATAACAACATCGTTTTTTATCGTCCTAGGGGCTAAGATTTTGATATTTGTATATTTTTTTCCATAGTAGATTTGACCGGCTCGCCGTTTTTGGTTTAGCTTTTGCGTGATGTCTCGTCTGGATAAAAAATCAAACTCCTCCATAATGGCCGAAAGTGTCAGCTCGCCATGAATATCTTGGATCTCGTAAAGACGGTCAATCGTGAAAAATCTTTCTCTGTGTTTTTTCGTCATCTGTTTCCCTCCTGTTTGTTTGGTCGCTCGTGGTGGTTTATATTCGCCTTAAGTCTCTTTTAAAGCGACTTTCTAGGTAAAAAAATATCGTTTATAGGTTTATCAAACAATTGTCCAAGTAAAAACATTTCATCTTGAGTGAATTCTTTTTTACTTCGTTCTTTATCACCATACGAAGTTACAGAAATTCCTAAATATTTGGCTACTTGGTTTTGTGATAAACCTTTTTCTTTTCTTAATACCAAAAGTTTTCCCTGCATTCGGTGCCCTCCTTTATTTTCTAGTCGCTTATCAGGCGACAAAATATAATATCGCTTTTTAAGCGACTTGTCAACAACTTTTTTTGACAAAAAGCAAAAAAAGTTGCTTTTTAGGCAACTTCTGTTATAATTGGATTATAGAAAGGCGGTGTTTTTATGGAGCATTTAGCGTTATTCATCGGCTCAAAAATAAGACAATACAGAAAACAAAGCGGCATGACTCAAACGGATCTCGCTGACAAATTGCACACAAGTAAACAAACTATCAGCAAATATGAAAAAGGGATAATAAAAGCTAATCAAGATGTACTTTTTAAATTAGTGACTATATTCAATGTATCCGTTGATGATTTTTTTCCAACAGAAACATCTTTAGCCACCACCTCACCAGACGCAAAAAATGGCACCGTACAAGCGATAAATGATAAGGTAGTACAATTACACCCCGAACGCCAAGAAATCGTTCTGGAGGTCGCCACGGAGCAACTAAAGGAGCAAGAAGAGGAAGCAAGAGAAATACATGAACCCCTTGCCCTGTATTCAACCAAGGCAATAACCGAACTAGCGGCGGGGCTTGGCTATTCCTACGATGACAACGATATAAGGACGGTACAAGTAGAAGAGGAACCCCCGCGACATGACATCGCTAGCATCGTCAACGGTGATAGCATGTTACCAGATTATGAAAATGGCGACATTGTCTATTTAAAAGATACGGGCTTTTCTAGCTACTCTGGCCAAGTCTGCGCCGTAGCGATTAATGATAAGTCTTATCTAAAAAAAGTCTATACAGAAGATAATTGCTTGCGCTTAGTTTCCATCAATCCAAAATATGATGATATTATTATTGATTTTCCACCATCAGCAGATACCCATATCAAAATATATGCCGTCGTTGGATCTGGTAAGGTGGTAGACTGACCAAGTGCAACCATTTAAATATACAAAAAAGGAGAAAAAACAATGAAAAATAAAAAAATCTGGCTTGTTGCCACATCAGTGATTATAGTCTTAGCTGCAGTTGCTTATTATTTATATATCTTTACCCCTCACCAGAATGCGGTAAACACTTTTGAAGTAGCTAAAGAAATGGTTAGCAATAAAAACAAAAAACTAGAAAGCTCAATTGCCGAAGCTCAAGAACTCGTAAAAGCTGACGAAAAGCCGTTAGAGGATAAGACCCTAGACAATTTAAAAGCAACCTTGGAAGCAGCAAACAAAGAAAAAAGAAAAATCCCTGAAATAGCAAAGAAAACAGAAGATATTTTAGAGCAAGCAAAGGAACTAGAACAGCCGTTAGACTATACGGAAACCGAAACCAAAATCACTGACGCTATAAAAGAATACCAGAACAGCATTACCCAACTAAAACAAATTACAAATCCTTCCCAAGCGTTCATCGAAGAGCGCTTAAAAGAAGTTGATACCGTTACAGAAGTTCAATCTGTTACAGAAGCCAATGATCCAAACGGTAAATTAAATAAACAAGGAGGATATACAGCTTCCGTTTATTTTGCAGATAACCAAGTCAACATACCTGTTGATGGCGCTGATATTGTAGCTAAAGGAAATGACGTTGGAGGGAATATTGAAGTTTACAACACAACCGAAGACGCCGAAAAACGTAACACATATCTCAGTGCTTTTGACGGTCAAGGATTTTTAGATCCAGGTTCGCATTATGTTTACGGCTCTATTATAATTCGTACATCAAGGCACCTAACAGCAAGTCAACAAAAAGAACTAACGGACAAAATTTATAACAAACTAATTGAACTGAAATAAACTTTTCCACCTGCCATAACCCACGAAAAAGGAAAGACCAGCATGCTAGAAAAAGTAGAACGCTTAATCGCTGAAATTAACCGAATCCATCTCGCTTACTCGCAAGATTATTTTGAGACGGGAAAAGTTGAAAAAGTAAATTTAAAACACACCTTTTCAAAAGTACCAGTAAAGGCAATTCTGGATTATCGCCTAAACCTACACGAATCCATCAATGACTATTTAATGAAAGCAGATGTAAAAGATATCGCCTATGTTTACCGCGTCAAGACCTCCGAAAGTATCGTAGACAAGATAGAACGCTTTTCAGAAAGACAAGACGGCTACCCAGTCAACTCCATTCTCAACGATATTTTCGGCGCTCGTATCATTCTTTCATCGGCAGATATTGCGCTAGTCATGGAAAAGCTAGACGACTGGAAAGAACAGTTCGGGCTAAAAAATTGGTACTTACGGGACAAAGACAACTATACTGGTATCCACGTCTACTTCAAAAATAAAAGCAATCACTATTACCCGTGGGAGTTACAAATTTGGGACGAAAAAGACGTTGATAGAAACATTGAAAGCCATAGACTATATAAACGCAATTTTGTATAACCTATTAGCCCGTTGTGCATAGACAACACAAAAAGGCGTAGCAAACGCCACGCCTTCGGTATAGTAGAAAAACCAATCATCGGAATTGCTCCCAATAACTATAGTATAGCATAAATTTTTAAACTGTACCAGTACAGAAGACGCAAACAGAAAGAAAAAAACATGACGTATAAACCCGATTATCTAGACGACATACTTGTCCGCATGGCTTATCACTCAAGCGGTATAGAAGGGAATACCATCTCACTCCCTGAAACGGTCAGCATCATCATTGAAAATAGCCTACCAGGCAACCATAAAAGCATTCGGGAGTTCTATGAGATTGAAAATCACAAGCAAGCATTTAACTTTCTTCTGGATCAGCTAGACGTCCTACCACCGCTTACCGTTGGCTTGATACAAGACTTTCATGCACTTCTAACAGATAGGCTACAGCATGACCGCGGACGCTTTAAAACGGCGCAAAACGCCATTATCGGGGCAGAATTTAAGACCGCAACCCCAGCAGAAACACCCTACTTGATGACCCAGTGGGCAGACAATACAAGCTACCGCCTAGAAAGCGCCAAAAGTATCCCCGAATTGCTCAACGTGCTAGCAGATACCCATATCCAGCTGGAGCGTATCCACCCATTTTCAGACGGAAACGGACGAACAGGGCGCCTAATTCTGATGTATCTGGCCATGAGATACTTAAAAGCTCCCATAATCATCAGCAAAGACGACCGCGCAAAGTATATGGAACTTCTAGCCAATCAAGACACCGCTGGACTAGCTGACCTGCTCAAACAGTCGCTAGACTATGAGAAAGAAAGAATGAACCAGTTTTAATAGATATAGTTATACACTATATAAGCTGCGGTTTTGCTGTTCAAAAGGGGTGCTTTTGCTAAAACAAAAGAAAATCAAACGTGACTAAAAACTGCGATTTTCCCCGTTTTCTTGATTCTAAGAAACTCAAACAGCATCCAAAACATATTGTTTTTAACTATACCCATTTGACATTTTTATAAAATACCGTTATACTTGGAGGGAAAAGAGTAAAAACTTTTGACGCTAACCGTCTACGGTTGTGCCAAAACAAAAAAAAGCCCTCAAGTATCCTACCACTTGGGGGCTTCGTGCTGTTCAAGCGCTACCTAGGTTATTCCTTACCTAGCCATTCATCAAGCAATCTGACAACAATGTAGCCGATGACTGATTCGAATAGCGTAGCAAGAAAAAGAGTAAAAAAATCTGACACTTTCCGCCTCACCTCCTTTCTAAGGCGGTGCCGCTTGTGCCATCGGTTATTATATCAAATCAACCGACATCTTACAAGCTCACAGAAAGCCCTCTACAGCGCTTTAACGGTTTACGGTACAATCAGCTAATAAAAAATTGACAACCTAACAGGGTTTTATGTTATAATGACTATAACAGTAAGAAATGTATGCTATAAGCATGCAAAAAGCCCCCAACGGTTGCGACGTTGAGGGTTTTATTTTTGGCTCCAAAAAGCCCTAAAGGGTTATTTATTGCGTGAGTGGAGCCAATACTCAAACAATGCTGTCAGGATAGCAACAAGCAAAGGTGCAATAAACACGGTAAGAAATGTAGCCATAAGCACTTCACCCCCCCTCTATCCCAAGAGGGCAACAATAGTATAACAAAATGTAGCGCCTCAAGCAACACATTTTCAAGCCCTCTACAGCATTTTAACGATTTACGGTACAATCTACCACCCGACACAAAACAAACGAAAATAGGGGCTGTTTTTTAAGCCCTCGCATGATAATCCACACCTTTCTTAAACTAATCTAGCTTGCCTGCTGATGAAAGAAAGGAAACCATCATGAACATCAAAGAAGTCAAGAAAAAGAACGGCAGTATCGTTTACCGTGCTAGCATTTATCTAGGTATTGATAGCCTGACAGGGAAGAAAGTTCGTACCACCGTCACCGCTCCAACTAAGAAAGGAGTCCAGAAAAAAACTAAGCTAGCAATACATAACTTCCTAACCAACGGGGCTACAGTGGCCGAAACGGTCAGTATTGAAACCTACGATGAATTGGTCAGTCTCTGGTGGGATAGCTACAAGTACACCGTCAAAGAAAATACACGTCAAGACATGAAAGGGTATCTAAAAAAACATATCCGCCCAGCCTTCGGCAAGTACAAACTCAAAAAAATCACCACCCCTATTATACAAAGGCAAGTTAATCAGTGGGCGAACGCGGCCAACAAAGGAGAGGCGGGCGCTTTTGCTGATTATCACTTTCTACATGCCGTAAACCGCCGTATTCTCCAGTACGGGGTAGCAATGCAAGCACTCCCAAGTAACCCCGCTAGGGATGTTCTCGTCCCTCGCAAAGCACCAAGGGACAAAGAGCCTATCAAGTACCTAGATGATGAGAATCTAAAGAAGTTTCTAGTTTATCTTGATAGCTTACCCAATACCTATCAAAATAATTTTGATACTGTATTGTACAAGTTACTTCTAGCAACTGGACTAAGAATCAGCGAAGCCCTAGCCCTTGAATGGTCAGACATTGACTTGCAACAAGCAACCTTGGAGGTTAATAAAACACTGACCCGCTCAAGAAGCGTCAATAGCCCCAAGAGTAAGACAAGTAACCGTATTTTAGACTTGGACAAAAAGACCGTCCTCATGCTCCGATTATATAAAAATCGGCAACAAGAAAAAGCACGGGAGATAGGCGCGACCCCTACAGTAGTATTTAGCAAGCTTACCTCTAAATACATGCCACAAAATACCGCCCTACTTCGCCTAAAACAACATATCAAATCGGCAGGCGTAACAGATATAGCCTTTCATGGATTCCGACATACACATGCTAGTTTGCTTTTAAATGCTGGCTTACCCTACAAAGAGTTGCAACATCGTCTAGGACATGCTTCTATCTCAATGACGATGGACATCTATAGCCACCTATCAAAAGAAAACATGAAAAAAGCCGCCTCAGTCTTCGAAACGGCCTTGGATTCTCTAACGGGGTAACAAACGGGGTAGTAAAAAATATAAAAAGAGGCTGAAACCGCATAAAATCAAGGTTTTAAGCCCCTATATATTATCTTTGACTATTATATCGTAAATCATAAACTTTGAAAAGCAAAAGCCACGCTGTTCTGTTTGTTCAAGGGATGTAGATTGCAACATCTTAGGGAGCATCGCTTCCTTTTTTTTTGCTAACAGATTGAACTGTACTTCTTTATCTCTTGCCTTTCTTCCTCATTTTTCCTATACTAAGAGATAGAAAGGAGTTATGATGTTTACCAATTCATTTCAAGAACTCGTACAAGATTTTACAGCAATTTCTATCGAAGAAGCTGAACGTTTACTCACGCAGGAAGAACAAGCCATTCTCTTTTTAGGACGTGCGACCTGCCCTTATTGCCAACGCTTTGTACCAAAACTCCATAGCGTTGCACAAGCTGCCGGATTAACCGTCTATTTTATTGATAGCTCTAATCCTGACCCACAACTCCAAGAACTTCGTCAGCGCTACCAAGCCGTTACGGTTCCAGCCCTCTTATATGCAGGTGCAACAGGTGTTCAGGTTCGCTGTGACAGTTCCATGACGGAAGAAGAAATCCGTCACTTTTTAGCAGGCTAATATGACAGCTCTACAATTCCAGTTTCAGACCGATTCTGTGACCCTCTACCACAAAAATCAATCGATTGGCACAATCCATTTCAAGGAAAATCCTTATCACAACCAAAATATTTATCTAAATTTTCAGTTGAAGCAGTACGATATAAGCCTTGCTCCTTCACTTTTTCAAGCCATTCTCCAGCATACTAAGCGCCCTTTACAGGTCATGCTTGATTCTACAGACCAGACCCTCATCGCCTTTTTAGAGGCGGGAGGTTTTAAGTGCTTGCGGAAATGCCATGAAATGGAAGTTAGCATGCAAGATTACCTTGGAAATCCTGCCCCCATTCAATTTCAAATGGCAGAACAGTCGAGCAGCACCTATTATCGTTGCTGCAATCTATTGCTGAATCATTATCAGGAAAGGCATAAGACAATCAGTCCATTTACAGGAGAGAAAGACGAGTTTTTCAAGGAACTTCCTTCCACTGTTTACTATCACATTGAAAAAGACGATATCACTTGTCTCACTTTTCTTGACGGAAATGAAATTGCTTATCTTTGGGGAAAGAGCACAGACTGCCTCCAACCCTTTCTCAATCAACTGATTCCCTATCTCTTTCAGCAATATAGCTCCATTACCTTTGAAGCAGATGATGTGGATCCCTGTGCAATGACACTTAAATCACTCTTTACAGATATCACAGATGAACATTGGGATACTTATATCCTACGATAAACACTAAAAAAGGGAAAACATTCGTTTCCCTTTTTATCTATTCTTATTTACCAAGAGCCGCAGCCATTGTAGCAGCAACTTCTGATTCAAAGTCGTTCGCTGCTTTTTCAATTCCTTCACCCACTTCGAAACGAGCAAATGTTACAACGCTAGCGTTTACTGAGTCAAGGTAGGCTTCAACTGTCTTGCTATCATCCATGATGTAAACTTGTGCAAGGAGTGTGTATGCTTGGTCAACTTTTGTATTGTCAAGCATGAAGCGATCCATTTTACCTGGAAGGATTTTATCCCAGATTTTTTCTGGTTTGCCTTCAGCAGCAAGTTCTGCTTTGATGTCTTCTTCTGCTTGAGCAATTACATCGTCAGACAATTGTGCTTTTGATCCATATTTCAAGAATGGAAGGGCTGGTTTACCAACCATTGCACGGCTTTCGTTGTCTTGTTCAATTTTGTGGTTCAATTGTGCCAATTCATCTTTCACGAATTGCTCATCCAATTCTTTGTATGAAAGAACAGTTGGTTTCATCGCAGCGATGTGCATTGATACTTGTTTTGCAAGTGTTTCGTCGCCACCTTCGATGACAGAGATAACACCGATACGTCCGCCATTATGTTGGTAAGCACCAAATGCTTGTGCATCTGTTTTTTCAATTAAGGCAAAACGACGGAATGAGATTTTTTCTCCGATTGTCGCAGTTGCGTTTACGTAAGCTGCTTCAAGCGTTTCACCTGAAGGCATTGTAAGAGCAAGTGCTTCTTCGTTGTTAGCTGGTTTTCCTTCTGCGATTACTTTAGCTGTTTCGTTTACCAATTCAACGAATTGAGCGTTTTTCGCAACGAAGTCAGTTTCAGCGTTGACCTCAACAACTGCTGCTACATTTCCATCCACGTAAACACCAGTCAAACCTTCTGCCGCTACACGATCAGCTTTCTTAGCTGCTTTTGCCATCCCTTTTTCACGAAGCAATTCAATCGCTTTTTCGATGTCACCATCTACTTCAACAAGGGCTTTCTTCGCGTCCATGACACCAGCACCAGATTTTTCACGCAAGTCTTTTACAAGCTTAGCTGTAATTTCTGCCATTATTCGATCTCCTATTTTAGTTTAATATATTTAGAAAAAAGGGGAGGGCTGAGCCCCGCCCCTTAGGATGTTTTACGATTTATTAATTGTTGTCGCCTTCTACAACTTCAACGATTTCTTCGATAGATGTTGCTTCTGTTTCAGTAGCTGCCAATTCTGCTTCTACTGATTCAACGCTGTCTTCACCTTGACGACCTTCGATAATTGCATCAGCCATTTTCGCAGTGATCAATTTAACAGCGCGGATTGCATCGTCGTTTGCTGGGATGATAACATCGATATCATCTGGATCTGTGTTTGTGTCGACCATCGCAACAACTGGGATACCCAATTTTTTCGCTTCTTTAACAGCGATTTGCTCTTTATGTGGGTCAACAACGAACATAACATCTGGAATACGTGGCATATCTGCGATACCACCCAAGAATTTTTCAAGACGAGCACGTTGTTTATTCAACAATGCTACTTCTTTCTTAGGAAGAACGTCAAATGTTCCTTCTTCTTCCATACGGTTGATTTCTTTCAAACGAGCAATACGTTTTTGAATTGTTCCCCAGTTTGTAAGAGTTCCACCCAACCAACGGTGGTTGATGAAGTATTGACCAGAACGGATAGCTTCGTCTTTCACTGCTTCTGCAGCTTGTTTTTTCGTACCAACGAACAAGATAACTGCATCGTTTGCTGCTGCATCACGGATAAAATCGTATGCTTGATCAGCTAATTTTACAGTTTGTTGAAGGTCGATAACGTGGATCCCGTTACGCTCTGTAAAGATGTATTTTGCCATCTTAGGGTTCCAGCGACGAGTTTGGTGACCAAAGTGAACACCAGCCTCAAGAAGTTGTTTCATTGAAATTACTGCCATGAGTAATGTCTCCTTTTTGTTTATTCTCCTCTCTCAAACGTCAACTTGCAGTCCAACCTTACGGCAACAGGCCCACAATGGATTTGAGATGAGTATTTATTGCTTTTCACAACTCTATTATCTTACCAAATTTAACAGGATTTGGCAAGGGATTTGGTGCTTTTAATGAGAATAAATGCAAATGGTAATTTCCAAAAAGTTCTAAAATGAAGTTAGCCACTCAATGGTATGAAAAAACATCTCAGAAAGATATAATTGTAATCACCACAACAACAATTAGAAAGACTCTGAGATGCAACACTATTATACACCAAAAAGAAGACATTTGACACTAGCTGAACGTAGAATGATTGAACGTTGGCTTCAAGAAGGGTTCTCAAATCGTGAAATCGCTAGGAGATTGGCTAAAGCTCCTCAAACTATTCACAACGAAGTCAAACGTGGTCAGGTTAGACAACAAGTGCGTAAAGGAAAATTTGAAATAATCTACTCAGCTGACTTCGCTCAAGAAGCCTATCAAAACAATCGTAAACATTCTGTGAAGCAGGCTTCCCTAACCAAGGAACTCAAAGAAAAGATTCTTCACTACATCAAACAGAAATACTCTCCTGAGATGATGGTAAAAGCAAAAGGGATACCTGTCTCCGTCTCCACCATTTACTACTGGATTCATCATGGACACTTAGGATTGACCAAGGATGACATGCTTTATCCTCGAAAAGAGAAAACGAAGAAAAAGCAAGCGAGTCCCAACTTTAAGCCGGCTGGAAAATCGATTGAGGAACGGCCAAAAAGCATTAATCAGCGTGAGAATGTTGGTGATGTTGAAATTGATACGGTTATTCAAACACGGGCAAAAAACGAGTGTCTGTTGACTCTAACTGATAGAAAGAGTCGTTATCAAATCATCCGACTTATTCCCGATAAGTCCGCGTCTTCAGTCAATCAAGCTCTGAAAATGATCCTCAGAGAGTATCAAATTAACTCAATCACAGCTGATAACGGGCCTGAATTCAGTCGCTTGGCAGATGTTTTTGATCCTGAGAACATTTATTATGCCCATCCTTATTCCTCTTGGGAGAGAGGAACTAATGAGAATCATAATAGACTCATCCGGCGTTGGTTGCCTAAGGGAAGCAAAACTGCGACGCAGCAACAAGTCGCATTTATTGAAAACTGGATTAATAACTATCCAAAGAAGATATTGGGTTACAAATCTCCTAAAGAATTTTTACAGACCGGCTAACTTGAACTTGAAATTTAGCATACTTTGTTTTAAATCCGACTTAGTCATGGCCATGACGTCGCTTGCATAGGCAGATAATAGCCGTTTCATTTCTTTCTCCTTGGTAAACGCTTTCTTTTTTCTTTCAAAGAAAAGCGGATCACCGCTTCAGCTTGAAGAAAAAGTCTTTTTATTGCCACCATTCTTATGTGCTTCCGGACATCAGCGACTTCCTCCGGAGTAAAATAATCCAGTGGATTATTTTAGCCCGAGCCCAAAAACAAAGGAGCGAGGATAATCGATTTCAACGAAATCACGACTTCTCTCCCCACTTTTAGCACGGCGGAGGTGGCGGTATTATGCTCGCTACGCTCGCAAATTTTCTAACCTTGAAACTACAGAAAATTAAATATCATTGTAATATTTTTCTGAATTATGAGGTTTGTCTACATTCTAAAGCGGATTACCGCTTGTCTTTGCTAATAGATAGAATCGCAATTGCACCAGTTCCTGTATGGCTGGCAATAATCGGTCCTAATGGCTCTAAGATAACCTGCTCTACCTGTGATTCTGCTAGTAAGGTAGCTTTCAATTGCTCGGCTGTTTCAACATCGCCAGTATAAGCTACCATGACACAAGAATCATCTAACTGTTGCAAGGTTAAAGAGAGCATTTCCTTAATCCCCTTCTTCTTGCCTCTTAGTTTGGCAATGGGAACCAAGCTACCTTCTGCATCAATCGAAAGCAAGGGTTTAATATTGACCAATCCGCCAATCAAAGCTGCTGCTTTAGAGAGTCTACCACCACGTACCAAATGCTGCAAGTCATCTACCAACAGATAGGTCCGTAAGCGTGGTGCTAAGTCTTCAATCAGCGCTACTGTCTCAGCAAGTGAGCTACCTGCTTCCCGTGCTTGTGCTGCTTTGAGGACCAAGTAGCCTTCTCCAATGGTTGCTGCCTTAGTATTGATGATTTCAATGACAGCTGTTGGATACGCTTCTAGAACCATGTCACGCGCCATGACCGCACTTTGGTAAGTTCCTGATAAAGCAGCTGAAAATGCGAGGTACAATACTGCTTCGCCTGCCTTAGCTGCTTCTGCAAAAACCGCTTCAAACTGCCCCACATTGACCTGACTAGTTGTCGGTTGGCCACCTGCTAGCATTTTTTCCAATAACACATCACTGGTTAAGCGATTCTCGCCAACTGTTTCATAAACGACACCATCTAACTCAACTGTCAATCCCATAATGGTGAGCCCATATTGTTCTATCCACTCTAGCGGCACATCTGCCGTCGAATCCGTCATAATTTTAAATGCGACCATAAATCTCCTTTTCTGCTTTCTCTTACAGCCTTATACTTTGTTGCGAAATACTTCATACATCAAGACAGCTGCTGCCACGCTGGCATTTAAACTTTGGACATGCCCTTTCATTGGAATGGTAATCATCTCATCGACCTGCTTTTTAATATTAGCAGAAATCCCCTTGCCTTCATTGCCAATAATGAGAGCGAGCTTTCCTTGTGTATTCCATTTGTGACTAGGAGTCCCATTCATATCTGTTCCAAAAATCCAGAACCCAGCTTCTTTTAATATGTCCAAGGTCTGGCTTAGATTGGTCACACGGGCAATGGGAACATGGGCGACCGCACCTGTCGAGGTTTTCGCAACTACTGGGGTCACACCAACCGCACGGTGTTTGGGAATGATAATTCCAGCCACCTGTGTTGCATCTGCCGTTCGTAAGATAGACCCAAAATTATGCGGATCTGTCAGACCATCCAAAATCAGAATTAGGGGATTGGCTTCCTGCTCTGCTTTGGCTAAAATATCTCCTAACTCTGCATAGGCAAATGCGGACACTCGCAAAACAAATCCTTGATGAACAGCCCCTGAAGTCATATCTGTCAAACTCTTCTTAGAAGTCCAAGAAATCGAGACTTTTTTTTCAGCGGCTAGCGCCTTGATTTTTTCAACATTTTTTCCCCGCAAATCATCCTGCAGATAGAGTTTATTGCCAAGATTGGCTTCCAAACTTTCCACCACTGCATGTACGCCATATACAATATCATTTTCTTCTACTCGTTTCATAGCTTTATTATAACAGTTTCAACTGGCATTTGCTAGTCAATGGATAGCAGATTTCCCGCAAATCTCTATTCTTTTTCTCATTATTTGTCTGGATAATGTGCAAACGAGTACACCCACTTCTTTTTACCATTCATTTGGTGCTCACTACACATCAAAAAAATCCACAAAGGCAGGATAATCCTATCACAGCTTTTGTGGATTTTTGACTTTAAACCAACTGACTCATTTCTTCATGTCTACTAGCTCAGACAAGTCTTGATCATTAACCAATAGCGCAATTTGGTCTTTGAAGAATTGGAAACGACCTGATAACATATGCTCTTGGAAATCTTTCCAAGATTGGAATTCGCTGAGTCGGTATGGAAGGGAGGGATCCATCTTTTCAAGGAAATAGACTTTTCCATCTTTTTCATACAGCAAGCCAACATGCATGCTAATCACAGAACCTTCTACATTTTGCACTGCTGATAACAGGCGTAATTTATTAGAGAACGCCACACCTGCATCTTTCCAAGCCTTGGTCAAATCCTTTGCCGACTTGTAGGCTGGATTGTCAAGAAACAACAGACTATAGAGCTGACTGTCTGCATCTGTCAATTCAGGATGGTATTGTTTCAAGGTCTGAAACTCTGGATGTTCTGCCAAATTGCTCACCTTGCTTGTATCATAGGTCAAGAGGGAGCGTAGGAGCAGAAAAGCTGTTTGGCGACAGTTCAGATCTTTTGGAAAATGGCTGACCTTTTCCTTGTACTCTGCTTCATCCAACATCGTCGTAAACTGATTTGCATCTTGCCCGAGCTCCATACTGGTCCAGTCCTCAGCTTCCTTTTCATAGGATTTGTTATCCTGATGATAACTGTCTATAAAGGCAGATAGGGCTTGCCAATTTTCCTTTGCACCGCCTTGTGCTTGTAAATCTTCTTGAAGCTCTTCTGTATGTTTGGTGCTGACAAGATTGTGGTAGCGGTAACTAGGTGTGGCTTCTTTTTTCATCTCCGTCTTTGGGGCTGTATGGCAACCAACCAAGACAAAAGCACATAGGCTGACTAGGGCAATTAGTTTTCCTTTCACGTCTGGATTCCTCCTTATATTCTTTGTACGTTTATCATATCAGATTTATCTCATGCTTCCCTATGCTTCATCTGCTTTTCGTCTGTTTTTTTGAAAAATATCTTGCCAGTAAGTGAAGGGGTTAGAATGGCAAAAAACGAGCCAGATATAGCTCGTTTTACAAGATTTTCAGCTCACCAAATGAAAATGTCCTATATCAGCATACCAATCCCATTATTCAGCTACTAACTCTCTGAAGAAGGCTTTTAATTCTTCATTGGCTGTTTCTCGGAAATAGAGAATTTGCTCAGGATTTCCTTGATTCTGCTCAGTAATCCAGACTTGTGGTCTTCCTTGCTGGATTGTAAATAGATAAAGATGGGAGGCAGGAAATCTTGTTGTTTCAATGTCTGAATAAACAGCTACCAAGGCTATTTGTCCCGCTTCCACCAGTCCATTTTCTGACCAAATCAAATAAGGGGTCTGCCCTGCAAAATCAGGTACCATGCTTGGGAACTGACTTCGCTCCAGACTTGGGTTCAAAACATAACTCGGAATCAGCATCCCATAAAAATTCACATCATGCATGGGGTCATAAGAACGGTATTCCTGCCCCAAAGCTGGTCCCCAGTACCCAAAAATATAGTCCTGTAATCGCTGAGCTTTTTGGGCATTCCAATAGCCTCTTTCCGCCACACTCGGCTGTGTTTGATGATTGGAGTTTGTTGAAGAAGATCCAGCCATTGAAGAAGAATTTTTCTCTTTTTCGCTACTAGAAGACTTTTCCTGCTGCGCTTCTGTGGAAGATTTTTCTCTCTTTTTATTTTCAATGCTACTTAATGGACTACCGGACGTTGTTTCTTGAGGTCTTCCTGCACACGCTGCAAGCACTACCGTACACAAAAATAGCCCGACACCTATTAATTTGTTGTTCTTTATCCTTTTCATCAGAATACGTTCTCCTTATTTTATGCTATAATAATACCATATTCTCTATCCATACTCAAAGACGAATTTAGGAGAACCTTATGCCCTTACTTCATCGGACGATTAAGCTGGTGCTGGCGACTTGTATCGCCATTTCTCTAGCCGATTTTTTACAGCTATCTTATGCTACATCCGCAGGAATTATCGCTATTTTAAGCGTTTTAGATACGAGACGGGCCTCCCTAAAAACTGCCTGGACTAGACTTTGGTCAACGGTTTTAGCTCTTGCAATTGCCGCTCTTCTTTTCTCCCTTTTTGGCTTTCACCTCTTAACTCTAGGTCTCTATCTCTGTCTTTATGTGCCACTCGCTTATAAGGCGAATCTGACGGCAGGCATTGCCCCTTGTACAGTCCTTGTGACCCACCTTTTCTTAGAACAGTCCACATCCCTAGCTCTATTAGGAAACGAACTTGCTCTCTTTCTCATTGGTGCCGGCATTGCTCTTCTGGCCAATCTCTACATGCCTTCGCAAGATAAAAAAATTCAATGCTACCACGACCAAGTCGAGCAAGAACTTAAGGCTATCTTACTACGCTTCCAAGATTTTTTACTAACCGGTGATGGTCGCAACGAAGCACTGCTCATCACCCAATTAGATCAAACCCTTCATGAAGCTCTTGATATTGTCTACCTTGACCGCCACAATCAGGTTTTCCATCAAACGAACTACCAAGTCCATTACTTTGAAATGCGGTCGGCACAAAATAAAATCCTACGAACCATGGCCAATAACATCAATAAATTCTCTCTTGAAAGCCGAGAAGCCGTCATTCTAGCCAGTCTTTTTGAGCGAACAGCCTGTCAACTGAGTAGACAAAATCCTGGCCACGAACTGCTAGAAGATATCGAACTCTTTCATCAGACCTTCCGTGAGCGTCCACTTCCGCAAACACGAGAAGAATTTGAAGCGCGGGCTACCCTCTTTCAACTCCTCCATGATATGGAAGCCTTTATCCAGTTGAAAGTCGATTTTTACGAGCAATATACAGCAGAAAATGCAGCCTAAAATACCCAAACTCCCCACCAATGGCAGGGAGTTTTCTTATAGTTCAACAATTACGAAGACTAAACAATTGCTTTGTTTGTTCCATTATCAAAGAAGTGTGCTTTGTTGAGGTTGAAGGCAAGACGCACTTTTTCACCTGGTTTGTGGAAATCACGCGCATCAACACGAGATACAAACTCAGTTGAGCCGACACGGCTATAAAGCATAGACTCTGCACCGAGCAACTCAGATACCACCACTTCTGATGTCACGATGCTATCTGGATAAGTATCCAATTCCAATTGAGAAGCCTTGATGTCTTCTGGACGAATACCAAGTGTAAAGGTTTTTCCTTCGTATCCTTTTTCTTCTAAGTGTTTTCTACGACCTTCTGGTAAACGAATAGAGAAGTTATCACCATCTGATAAAACGCCATCTTTCAAGGTAACATTGAAGAAGTTCATCGCTGGGCTTCCGATAAAGCTTGCAACAAATTTATTGACTGGAGAATTGTACAATTCTTCTGGTGTACCAATTTGTTCAATCCGTCCGATCGTACCTGTACCAGCATCATTTTTCGTTGCACTCATGATAACGATACGGTCAGCAAGTGTCATCGCTTCTGTCTGGTCATGGGTTACGTAGATGGTTGTCGCACCGATACGGCGGTGGATTTTGGCAATCTCAGTACGCATAGATCACGAAGTTTTGCATCCAAGTTTGACAATGGCTCATCCATCAAGAACACTTTTGCATCACGGACAATCGCACGACCCATGGCAACACGCTGGCGTTGTCCACCTGAAAGGTCTGCTGGTTTCCGTTGCAAGAATTCAGTCAAACCAAGAATACCAGCTGCTTCTTCTACCCGTTTTTTGATTTCATCTTTGCTGTATTTGCGCAATTTCAAACCAAAGGCCATGTTGTCAAATACAGTCATGTGTGGGTAAAGGGCATAGTTTTGGAATACCATGGCAATGTCACGGTCTTTTGGCGCTACATCATTCATCAAGACATCATCAATGTATGCTTCACCTTCTGTAATGTCTTCAAGCCCTGCAATCATACGAAGAGTTGTTGATTTCCCACATCCTGAAGGACCTACGAATACGATGAACTCTTTATCTTTAATATCTAGGTTGAAGTCTTCAACTGAATAATGTTCACTGTTTGGATATTTCTTATAAATGTTTTTTAGATTTAATTGAACCATGTTCAAACCTCGCTTTCTTTTAGAACCTGTATTCATAAGCGAAGTAATTCTAATCGGGAGCTTATTTTACGATAATCAAGGCGTTTTTTTGAAGGAATACTGACTGTATTTCGAAAAAAAGCAACGATGAGTAGCGAAAAATAAGCCTCGAAGAGAGTTGCTGAACTGTGAATACATGTTCTTGCTCTTTTAGTATAAATGAAAACGCTTTATTTTTCCCTGTCAATGTGAACAAAAAGAAAAAAGCATTTTGTACAAGTTGCACAAAAGCCTTTTCGTATTCCGTCACTAGACTACCTTTCTTCCAATACGATTTGGTAACAAACTGCTAAATCCGTCAAATTGCGGAGTTGCAGACCACTGACATCAAGCCATTTTTCAAGGCGGTATTGGAGCGTATTGCGGTGCACATAGAGGCGCTGGGCTGCCTTTGTGACTACAGCGCCTTCTTCCCACAAGGCAAGAATACTGTCTGCCAACTGGTCTTGCTGGCTAATCATGTGAGATAGTTGATGCCGCAAAACCGAAAGCGACAATTCCTGTCCCTGTCCCCATAAAAAGGCCTGTCCAAAAGTTAGGACGCGTGAGGACTGGAACCGCTCTTGCCAAGCGATAAAGAGCTGATGTTCTGCTTGAAAAATCCTTGTCCAGTCCTCATCTGCTACCTGCGACCACATTTGCCCGATTAGAATAGTCAACTTCAAGCCGAAGTCAAATTCCATGGCAGACAGAGTATCAGCTAACACTTCCTGGATTGGAATAAAGGTGCTTTGATCTAAGATAAAAACTGTGTCATAGGCTGTTACTTGAAAATCTGCAATGCGGTTGGGCAGTAAGGAACGCATGACGTCACACCATGATTCAACTACCTCTTTTTCTTCATTGGCAGATAGGGAATGACGCACATGAACCCATTGCATAGGACCGATCTGCCGTGGCATTGTCCCTACTCCCTTGACTAAAAAGCGGTACCAGGGATGTCGAGAGTAGACTGCTTCATCGCCAGTCGAAAGAGACAGCAAATAGCGTTCTCGCTCTGTCAGGCTCTTCTTTTCTACCTGCAACCACTGACCATTTGATAAGGGAAAGGCGAGCTGATTAGTCTCGTGGATTGGCGTATCCACTATGGCAGCAGCTGGAAAAAAGGCTAGCGCCTCTTGGCTGTCTAACAAGCGGGAACTTCCCTCTCTCCTTACTTTACTCTTGTTTGAAAAAAGCAGTTCAGTCTGCATAGGACCTCCTATCCATTTTCGATACACCAGTCAATCACTTCTTCCAGCCGCTCGATTTGCTCCGTCATATGGAGGTAACCAAGCACTGCTTCAAAACCAGTAGACATGCGATAAGTCACGACATCCGCATTTTTTGCCTTGGTATGACTGTTCGTATTGCGGCCACGTTTGTAGATGTCAACTTCCTTTTCGCTGAGAAATTCCTCGTCCAACATTTTAGAGATGAGCGCAGCTTGCGCCTTGGCAGAAACATAGCGGTTCGCTTCTCTGTGCAAGTGATTAGGCTTGGTTAAACCTTTAAAAATCAAGTGCCTACGAATATACATGGAATAGACAGCATCACCCTCAAACGCAAGAGCAATCCCATTGATGAGTGTCACATCAATCACGTGTCCACCTCACTCCGTCCTTGGTATCAAGAAGCTTGATTCCTTGTGCAGCTAGTTGGTCACGAATCTCATCTGCCTTTGCAAAGTCCTTGGCTGCCCGTGCTGCTTGACGTTGTTCAATCAAGGCTTCAATCGCACTATCTAACACCTCTTCCTCAAAAACAATCCCAAAGACTGCTACCATTTTCTCAAATGCCGTTTTTATATCCGCATTATAGTTTCCAGAATTGATCCACTTGGCCATTTCAAAGACGACGGTAATCCCATTTGCCGTGTTAAAGTCTTCATCCATCGCTTGGCAAAATTTACTTTCAAATGTCGCTAAGCGTTCCATATCCACATTGTCAGTAAAGGATTGCTCATAAGTATTTTTCAAATACTTGAGATTGATTTCTGCGTCTAGCACCCCTTTTTCGGTAAAATTAATGGGTTTTCTGTAATGTTGAGTAGCAAAAAAGAAGCGCAAGACCTGTCCGTCAACCGTTTCAAGAGCATCGTGAACGGTAATAAAGTTACCCAAAGATTTGGACATTTTGACATTATCAATATTGACAAAGCCATTGTGCATCCAATAATTGGCAAAGGTCTGCCCTGTTTTGGCTTCTGACTGGGCGATTTCATTGGTATGGTGAGGGAATTCCAAATCCGCACCACCACCGTGAATATCAATCGTGTCTCCTAAAATTTCTGTCGCCATAACAGAACATTCAATATGCCAACCCGGACGGCCTGCTCCCCAAGGGCTATCCCATGAAATCTCACCTGCTTTAGCCGATTTCCAGAGGGCAAAGTCTACTGGATTTTCCTTACGAGCTGTCTCTTCATCTGTCCGACCACTAGCTCCTAGCACCAAATCTTCCAAGGTTTTATTGGCCAAAGCAGCATAGTTTTTTGACTTTTCAACACGGAAATAGACATCCCCTGCAGCCTCATAGGCATAGCCTTTTGCAATCAATTCCTCGATAAAGGCTACAATTTCATCCATAAAGTGCATAACGCGAGGGTGTTTCGTAGCAGGTTTGACCCCTAATTTTTCCACATCTGCGGAAAAGGCTGCAATGTATTTTTCAGCGATTTCCTGCGGTGTAATTCCTTCTTCCTTGGCACGATTAATAATCTTATCATCGACATCGGTAAAATTCGAAATATAGGTCACCTCAAAACCGCGGTACTCAAAATAACGCCGAATGGTATCAAAAGCAACGGTTGAACGGGCATTGCCAACATGAATATAGTTATATACAGTTGGTCCACAGACATACATCTTGACCTTACCTACCTCTAAAGGCACGAACTCTCGGAGACTTCGTGTCATGGTATCATAAATCGTAATCATCGTTTTATTCTTGAGCGTTGGAATTCTTCCCCCGCTCTTTCCTTTCTATCGGAAATCATCTGTCCGCATCTCTGCAAACCATCTCTATAAATAAGAGGGTAAAACAAGAACTTTAGCGTCTCTTATAAGCTCTGTAAAGCCGAACGAGCCAAAAGAGCGCAAGAGCTCCCCAAATAAGAGCAGAATCTATCTGGTCCTGTAAGAGACGAACAATCATCAAGATGATAGCACCAATCATCGTAACGAAATAATGCCAATAACGCTTGAAAAAAGCTCTACTCTTCATGATGCAACTCCTTGGCTATCGTAAAAGCAATCTCAAAAAAGGTCAGAGGATTGAGGCTTCGTTCTTCATGACGTGTATCCCATGTTTCTTGATGATGATCCACATAGTCCGCTGTATAGAAAAACTGATAAACTTTCGCCTTTCTAAAACGGCTCCAAGCCATGATGCTGGCCGCTTCCATCTCGACAACTTCTGCACCACTGGCCATTCGCCGTTTGACCTTGGCAGCCGTTTCTCGGTAAAAAGCGTCTGTCGTCCAGGTTTTGGTCCGAATATGCTCAATCTGGTGTTTATCTAGGATCTTTTCCATGGTGGATAGCAGAGCTGGCTCATAGCTAATTTCATCGCTTGAAGGAGCGTAGTGGTAGCTCATTCCTTCATCACGAAGGGCTGCGCTGGGTAAAATCAACTTGTCTGCCGCAATCTGCTTGTCCAAGACCCCGCAAGTCCCAAAAATGATGAAATTCTCAAAGCCAAGAGCCTTATATTCTTCTAGCTGACCGACAGCCATTGGTGCTCCAATGGTTAAGAGAGCAACCGCAACCTGACAGCCATCCTGTTCGTAGAGATACCAAGGGTGACGGCCGTTGAGACTCGTCAAAGCACCGCCTTCACGGACTCCCTTCATCTGCCGCACCTGATCGAGCACTTCTCCTGAAAAAGTGAGAATCATCGTCGGACAAATTTCTGCGTTGAGATGCCGTTTCACCACTACTTCTGGCTCAATGACAGCTGTGGTCGGTTCAAATTCTTCTAAAAGCATGATGTACTCCTTTCTTCATTCTTACAACTTGGCAGAATAATAACTTGCCTCTCGTGCTTCCTGTAAGGGACGGATTGCTTCTTCATCTTTTTTGCCATGAATCCGAACAATTTTTGCCGGCATCCCGACAACCGTCACGTCTGCTGGTACGTCTGACAAGACAACAGCTGCTGCACCGACCTTGGCATTTTCACCAACTTCAATGGGGCCAATCACTTGGGAATGGGCTGAGATAAGGGCACCTTTTCGAATAGTTGGATGACGTTTCCCACAATCTTTCCCAGTCCCTCCAAGGGTCACTCCGTGGTAGAGCATGACACCCGTCTCAACCTCAGCAGTTTCCCCAATCACCAGACCTGCACCGTGGTCAATAAAGACCCCACTTGCAATCTTAGCACCTGGGTGAATCTCTATTTGCGTCCAAAAACGCCAAAATTGGCTGTGCATCCGTGCCAGCAACTTCAAATTGTGCCGCCATAGAAAATGCGATACACGGTGAGCAGCGAGAGCTTTGACTCCTGGATAGGTTAGTAGCACTTCTAAAGTCGTACGTGCTGCTGGATCTTTTTCTTTTACAATCTCAATGGTGTCTTTCCACCAACCCATTTTTTCTCCTTTATTGTGGATAAGACAAGTTCTAAAGAACTTGTCTTACTCTACTTTCTACTTTTCAACCTTGTGGAACTTGAATTCCCCAAAGTTGCTATTTTCTTTCTTTTCTCTTGGACGACGTGGGCGGTCTGTTTTTTCTCTTGGTTCTGCTTGCTCAATCTTCTCTGGTCGAGGAAGGAGAACTTTCATGGACGCATCCACGCGACCTTTTTCATCAATCTTGATGACTTTGACATCCACCTCATCACCGATTTGCACCAAATCTTCGACTTTGTTCACACGAGTCCAAGCCATTTCAGATACATGAACAAGGGCATCTGTCTTGTCAAAAAGATTGACAAAGGCACCGAATTTTTCAATGCGAACAACCTTAGCACGGTAGACTTCATCAACCTTAGCTTCACGCACCAGGCCTGCGATGATTTCTTTGGCACGGTTAATGGCATCGCGGTCACTTGAGTAAATGGCAACATTTCCATCCTCATCAATATCAATCTTGACACCTGTCTCTGCGATAATCTTATCAATCGTTTCGCCACCCTTACCGATGACGATCTTGATTTTATCCACATCAATCTTAATGGTCTCAATCTTCGGCGCAGTTGGTGCTAAATCTGGACGCACAGCTGGAATAGCTTCTTCAATGACATCCAAAATTTCAAAGCGAGCTTTCTTGGCCTGAGCAAGGGCTTCTTGCAGGATTTCTGCTGTAATTCCCTCAATCTTGATATCCATTTGAAGAGCAGTAATTCCGTCACGTGTACCAGCTACTTTAAAGTCCATATCTCCAAAGTGGTCTTCAAGACCTTGGATATCCGTCAAGACAGTATAGTTGGTCCCATCTGAAATCAAGCCCATGGCAATTCCTGCGACAGGAGCCTTAATTGGCACACCACCAGCCATAAGGGCAAGCGTTCCTGCACAGATAGAGGCTTGTGAAGACGAACCGTTCGATTCAAGCACTTCTGCCACCAGACGAATGGCGTATGGGAATTCTTCAAGACTTGGCAACACTTGCTCAAGAGCACGTTCCCCAAGAGCACCGTGACCAATTTCACGACGACCTGGCGCACCGTAACGTCCAGTTTCCCCTACAGAATATTGAGGGAAATTGTAATGGTGTAAGAAACGTTTTTTATACTCAGGGTCCAAGCCATCCACAATTTGTGTTTCTCCCATTGGTGCCAAGGTCAAGACAGACAAGGCTTGGGTTTGTCCACGAGTGAAGAGACCTGAACCATGCACGCGCGGTAAGAAGTCTACCGCAGCTTCAAGCGGACGAATTTCATCCACACGGCGACCGTCAGGACGAACCTTGTCTTCTGTAATCAAGCGGCGCACTTCTGCGTGTTCCATTTGTCCTAGAATCTCCGCCACATCGCGCATAATGCGGTCGTGTTCTTCATGGTCTGCATATCTTTCTTCGTAAGTTGCAGTCACTTGCTCTTTTACCGCATTGGTTGCTGCTTCACGAGCTAATTTTTCTTCTACTTGAACCGCTTTTTGCAAATCGCTATTGTAGGCTGCGACAATCTCTGCTTGTAATTCTTCATCTACATGAAGAAGCTCAACTTCTGCTTTTTCTTTGCCGACTTGGGCTACAATTTCTTCTTGGAAAGCAATCAATTCTTTTACCGCTTCGTGACCCTTGAGAAGGGCTTCAAGCATAATGTCTTCTGAAAGTTCTTTCGCACCAGACTCGACCATGTTAATGGCATCTTTCGTTCCAGCCACGGTCAATTCCAGTAGGGAACGTTCTGCCTGTTCTTGACTTGGGTTGATGACCAACTCCCCATCCACATAGCCGACTTGAACACCAGCGATTGGGCCGTTAAAGGGAATATCTGAAATAGACAAGGCAAGAGAGCTGCCAAACATCGCTGCCATTGGGGCACTTGCATTTTCATCATAAGACAAGACGGTGTTGATAACCTGCACTTCGTTGCGGAAGCCTTCAGCGAACATGGGACGAATCGGACGGTCAATCAAACGAGCGGTCAAGGTTGCATCCGTTGACGGACGACCCTCACGCTTGTTAAAGCCTCCTGGGAATTTCCCAGCCGCATACATTTTTTCCTCATAGTTGACTTGAAGAGGGAAAAAGTCTCCTGTTGCCATTTTTTTCGACATGACAGCCGCAGTCAGCACTGTACTTTCTCCGTAGCGGACAACGACGCTACCGTTTGCTTGTTTTGCAACCTGACCGACCTCAACAACGAGCAGACGGCCTGCAAAGGTCATTTCAAATGTTTGTTTAACCATTTGGTATCTCCTGATTATCTAATTATTCCAATTTTCTTTAGAACACCAACTGTCGGCAAAACATACCCGTTCTTCATTCCAAAGAGGATGACGTGTTTTCTACAAAGGTCAACCCAGGAAGCTCCCAGACTCAACTTTGCACAAAACCACGTATCTTGTTTATTTTATCATATTTTAGCCGAAAAACAAACGAAGGAAAAGCGAATTTCTACGGAATACATGCTAAGAACCTGTATTCACAGCTCAGCAACTCTATTCAGGGACCATTTTTCGCTATTCATCATTGCTTTTTTTCGAAATACAGTCAGTATTCCTTCAAAAAAACGCCTAGATTATCGTAAAATAAGCGCCCGATTAGAATTACTTCGCTTATGAATACAGATTCTAAAAGTCGTGAAAAATTCAGTAGGACATTTTATTAAGAACCTTTTTTCTTTATTTTATACTCAAGTATTATAAATTTACTAGACTATACTTGAGAGAAATACAGAAAAAGCCCTCCCTGACTGGGAAAGCCTTCTTTCATCAAATTAACGACGAAGACCTAATGAATGAATCAATTCGCGGTAACGGTTAACGTCTGTCTTACGCAAGTAAGCCAACAAGTTACGACGGCGACCGATTTTTTTCATCAATCCACGGTAAGTTGCGTGGTCTTTTTTGTGTTGTTTGATGTGGTCGTTCAAGTGGTTGATTTCCCAAGTAAGCACAGCTACTTGTACTTCAACTGAACCAGTATCACCTTCATGACGAGCATATTGCGCCATGATTTCATTTTTTTTCTCTTTTGAGATTGCCATGAGTATTTTCTCCTTTGTTTTGAGCCACATCCGAGTAACAGGTTGGCAACCCGTGACCAAGAAAGGCTAATTCTTGTCCTTAGGACTTCATCATTGTACCAATCTTTATCACTTTTGTCAACTATTTCAGTGCTTCACGTGGCAGGATAAGGTTGAGGATGATACCGACAATTGCACTCAGCGCTGTTCCTGAAAGCGTGATAGCACCAATGTTTAAGACAGCACCACCCAGTCCCAAAACGAGCATTGAGCTTGCAATGATCAGATTACGAACTTGTCCAAAGTCCACACGGCTTTCAATCAAGACTTTCAAACCATTACTTGCAATGACACCATACAGCAAAATCGACATGCCTCCTAAAACGGCACTTGGAATGGTCGAGATTAGGGCTGTGAATTTCCCAAGGAAACTAAAGGCAATAGCGATGAAAGCTGCGTTACGAATCACCGATACCGAAGCAATGCGTGTCATTCCAATCACTCCTGTATTCTCACCATAGGTCGTATTAGCAGGACCACCGATGAAGGCAGAAACAGCTGTTGCAACCCCATCCCCAATCAAGGTCCGGTTCAAACCTGGATTTTTCAAAAATGGACGGCCACAAATTTGGCTCAAGACGGTGTGGTCACCAATATGCTCTGCTACCGTCACCACTGCAATCGGTAAAATCGCAAGCATTTCTGGTCCAAAGTAGAGTTTGTATTGCTCAAAGACACCCGTCTTAAATGGCAAATAGAAGCGGGGTAATTCAAGCCAAGGAGCTTCAATAACAGGTGTGAAGTCAACCAATCCAAGCGCCAAGGCTACTACGTACCCTCCGATAATGGCAATCAGAAATGGGACAATCTTCACAAAGCCTTTTCCTTTGGTATTGACAAAGGCAGCAATCAAGAAGGTCGCAATCGCTGCAACAACATTACGCCAATCACCGTCTGCTACAAATCCTGCATTGGTAACCGCAGAGTTAGCTAAACCAAGACCGATGACAATAATCATTGGCCCAATCACAATCGGTGGCAAGAGCGTGTCGATCCACTTGGTTCCGATTACCTTGACCAAGGCGGAAATCAATACATAAATCAAGCCGACAAAGAGAACCCCTGTCTGAGCAGCAGACACATCCCCATTCATCTCCTTAATCGCAAGCGCCATTGCTGAAATGTAGGCAAAGGATGATCCAAGATAGACAGGTACCTTGCATTGGGTAGCCAACTGATAAATCAAGGTTCCCACACCAGAGGCAAAGAGAGCCACAGACACAGGCATCCCCAAAATCAAGGGAACCAAAATAGTTGCCCCAAACATGGCAAATACGTGCTGGAAGCTTAGCAAAATACCTTGCCCAAACGACGGCTTTTCATCGACATCGAGCAATAAACGAACAGAATCTTTCATATTCCTCCTTCGGGGCACACAAAAAAGGCCCTCTAACTCATCTAGTAGTCATAGGCCTTTTGAAATCCGTATGTGTCTTTCTCACCTCACAGGATGAGTTTAAAAACCTATGCTTGTACTAGTCTACCATAAAATCATTCATTTGGCTAGTTTTCAAGTAAGATGGATTACATTTTCTTCCCAAGTAAAAAATACTAGCTGACAAGTCTCCTTGTTCCAGCCAGTATCATACAATCTGCTACACACGTCTTCTTCTTGCTGTGGAAGTTTTTTGCTTCAAGCGCAGGCTAGACCCTAGCATCAAACTCAAACCGACAGCAACAAAAATCGCTGTTCCAATCCCACCTGTATGCGGGAATTCATTTTTAGCATTTTTCACCGATAGGACAATCTGCTTATCCTCTGTACTCGTTTCCAGACGAACAATTTCTTTGTCCTTGTCTTCTAAGGTAACTTGACCATTCGAACCGATGACCAGCTTGATATCATCAGCCAAACGCACATAGCCATTCGGTGCTTTTTTCTCTCGGATATAGTAGGTTCCTTGTGGCAGATCTTTCAAGACCAACTCACCTTGATTATCCGTCACTCCTTCTTGCTTATCTATCGCCTTTTTAGCTTCATCAAGCAACTGGAAGTGTGCTCCTGACAGAGTTGTGTTGGTGTCAGACTCACGTTTGATAATTTTTAATTGATAGCGGTCATTTGGCACCAAGACAACCCCTACTTTTTCTGGTTCAACCGCAAACAGACCATTCGTTGTCACAGAGAAGGAATTCCAAGCTGCTCGCTCTTTTTCATCAATGGTGGTATCTATCACAGTCGCATCTGGATTGTCCGGAGCCTTCATCTTAAAGTCCATGTGGATGTTTTGCCCCTGAATCCAAGCAACACCTTCGTTTAACTCCACCTTAAAGGCTGTAACCGCTGACCAATCGGCAATCATATCCGCTGTCTGCCAGTTTGGATCCTCGGCATTAACCGCGTCTGGTTGGCTGGCGCCTTCTGGATAGTCAACCTTGGAATACAAGTCCTCACGGCTTGGAACTGCAACCGTGGTATAGTAAACCGTTACCTTATCCTGCCATTCAGCAGGTACAGTAATCGGCCCTGTCAAGCTAGGACGGAACTTGGAACCACGCTGCGTTGTATTTGTCACAGCTGTATCATTGAGATTTGGTAAGACATCCATGAAGCCCATACGGCGAATCACATCACCGGTCGTATTGGTAATGTCCAAACGATAGTCAATCATACCGCCGACAGGTGTATGACCAAAGGCAGAGTATTCCTTATCCAGCTCCCCTTTTACAGTCTTCTTAATCTGCAAATCACGACTGTTTGCTAATTTATAATTGGCTCTAGCAACCGCTAATTTCTCATCACGCTTATCATCACCATCAATATTATTTGTATCAATAATCGGATCTAGGGCTCCTGTTGGAACTGTGAAGTCTTTATTTCCCACGTTTCCATATCCCTCAAGGGTAAAGTTTGGATCGACAGTATTGGTAACATTTGCATTGATTTCAAGTTCGATACGATCACCTACTTGGAGCTTAGCATTGGGATCATTCCAAGTGAAGATGAGCGTCTCTCCACCTTGGGCATTGGTCCCTGTCGCAAGGTGGCCATATTTCCCATCTACGTTAATAACTTTCTTTTCCTTTCCACCTTTTTGATACAGAGTAACTTTCCAGTCAGGGTTGCCTCTATCTAGTGTGACCCCTGGTGGTAAAGATGCCGTCATAGAAATTGGCCCCGTCGCTGCTACCAAGGATGGTCCGCGATTTGTCAGACTCAACGACAAGCGATTTTTCCCTTTGGCACTAATGCTTCCATCTGCTTGAGGAACACCAGCTGTCACCACATTTCCATCTGCTTTTTGTAAGCCAATAGCAACATCGATGATGGGATTTGGTTTAGAGGTTGAATACACATTTGCTGTTCTAGCTCCGAAGGTAGAGTTCGTATCTCCAGTGCCACCCAAAGCTTGGCGGGTAAAATGGCCAACAACGCCTTGTCGTTCATTTGGACCCAAGTACACTCTATTTTGCCCAGCAGAAAAAGTAGCCGAACTCTCGTTTTTGACTGTTTTATTTGTCCCAGGCTTGATAGTATACTTGTCTACGACATTGGTCCAAAACTCTTGAGGAAGTTTTCTTTGGGCATCGTGATTTTGAAATACCACGTTATATTTAGAGACACGTTCTCCTGGGTTTAATCCCAAATCATCTCGATTCAGGACGACTACTCCACCTTGGTCATAATCAGGCGCTGTAAACGAGTTTAAAATTTCCTTACCTTGAAGCTTCGTCCAGTCCACTGGTACCGTTGCGTAACGAATCAAATTCCCGTCTAAGTCTGTTACCGTCATCCGAATTTCTGTTTTATCAGGGAGATAGTCCAGTTGGTAGGATGGCTGGTTAATATCCATCATCCGAACAGGTTCATAGATGTAGAGTTCCTGAAGGATAAGAGCATCATCGACTTTTCGCTCCATATCGATCCATTCGTATTTTTTAAAGACATTTGCTAACTCATAACCAATATTAGCTTCATTATATCGCCTAAATCTTCCATATCCATCTTTCAAATAGTATTCTGTCGGCTTACGAGGTGGGACAGGTACGGTTGCAGGTGTATTTGGATTCGCAGTCATTTCATAACCGCCAAGCGCGTCATCTGTCCCCGGTATCCTGCCCTCCAAATCATTTTAAAGGCAAGAGTCGCTGTATCAGGTACTGTCGGCGTTGGATTATAGCCACTAATTGTTCCGTTATTGATAAAGGCTCCTGCAAGCATTCCATCTCCATCCTTTGGACCAAGATTGACACCTACCAACACCCTTCCGTTCGGAGAGATTTGGGACGGATTGGATCCTTTTCCTAACGTGAATGTCGCTTCGTTTGATTCTGCTTGAATCGTTTTATCTGAGATATTGGTAAAGCTTGTGGACAGTTTATTTTTCACATTGCTCAGTTGACCTTGAAAGTTATTCGCTCTTGTCCGAATTTCAACTTCTTTTTCAAAAAGATTGCTTCGATTGGGATCAGCTTGAGCGGCAAGTTGCTCAACTAAAGATGGAGCTGCAAAACTCAAGGATACGGTTGACCCATTTCGTCTGACAGAAGCCCCTTCTCCACTTGCTCCCACATAGGTTAGCCCACTTTGAATGGTATCTGAAACAACAATCTGGCTACCTTCCTTGATAAAGGCTAGGCCAAATTCGTCCTTGGGAACTTCGACTTTCCCTTTCCAGACAATCGTCTCCCCTACCTTAGGAACATGATCCGCATCATTCTCATACCCTACTGTATAAGCATAGGTCTTGGACAAGGCGACTTGGGTGTCAGATGTCACAGACACTTGAGCCGCCTTACGGACAATCTCCCTATCTCCTTGAGTAAAGATAGCTTCTGTCTTTAGAGCCATGCCATTTGGGATGATCCCGTTTTGCGTATTGACCCGCAATGTCACACTGTAGGATTGGCCGGCCGTCAGCTGGTCAAATGTGTATTTTAGACTATTGGTCGTCTCGTCATAGACCGGCACTTGGTCAGCAATCTTCAAATCTTCTAGTTCAGAAGCTAGACTGGTCTTTCCATTTTCGTTTTCTGGTAATTTAATCTCCAGACCGACCGGTTCGGTACTCGTCCCATCAATCCCACTGGCGTAGAAATCTAGACGGTAAATGGCAGTCTCCCCTGATTGAATCGTTTGATTTTCATTCAATGAAGTATAGAAAGCATCAACCTTTACCCCTGCTATATCGTCCAAGGCCTGAGCCAAATTGTGCGGAACGATCGACAGTAGTAATATTAAAATGGTACTGATGATTAGTAATCTTTTCCTATAAAACATTCATTTCTCCCTCTATCTTCGATAAGTTCCTTTTCTCTTCTTAGCCTGTATGCCCCGCTTCCGCTGATAGCGAATGATAGCACCTATCAGCACGATGACAAGCAGGCAATTGATATAAAACAGGTATTTGTAAAAGTTTGCCTGACTGGCTTTTTCTTGCTCAGACTGCTCCTCTTCTGCCACATAGTCCGTCCGCTCCCCTGTCACCAAGAGACGGTGACTGTTAATCATATAAGGCGTACAGGTTAAGAGTGTCACATAATCCTTGCCCTCTTCAATCGCGATGGACTTTAAGTCACTGGGCTCCACCACTTTGATAGCAACTACTCGATAGGCTAAGGTCTCTTTGATGTTGCGCACATAAAAGAGGTCCCCTTTTTTCACCTTATCAAGGTCTGTGAAGAGACGGGCAGTTGGTAGGCCACGATGAGCTGTCAAGACGGAATGGGTGCTGGCGCCACCGATTGGTAGCGAAGTCGCCTCCAAGTGGCCAACCCCTTTTTGTAAGACCGCCTCTGTCGTTCCGGCATAGATGGGAATTTCTTGCGAAATCCTTGGAATCTTCACATAGCCAATCTGCTCATTGACCTCGAGCATACGGGCATATTCTTTCAGACCATCTTTTTGGCGCTGCGTAAAGATATCCTGTATACCGTCTTGCATCTGATGGACTTCATTGTAGGCCTGAGCCAGACCAATCCTTCGGTCAATCTCAGATGTGTCAATCGCAGAAGCTTGCTGATCAAACTCCTGCACCGTCACCCGAGAAGCGTAGTAATACATCACCTGACTGACAATCGGAAAGAGCATAATCGCAAAACCAAGTAAAAATATCACAATGAGAAACTTTTTGCCTTTTTTCTGCCGACTTCGTTTACGCATTCTCTTTCACTTTCTTGTGCTTACGATACAACCTGATAAAGAGTATCAATAAGATAATAAGCAGTACCAAGGTACCATAGAATAATACTTTATATAGCTGATTTTCTTTGAAGCTGCTCGTCTCTTTTTCTTCGATTGCTTCCACATATTCGATGCGGTGCCCTCTAACCAATAGCCGATGAGTATTGACCATGTAGGGTGTACAAGTCAAGAGCGTTACATAGTCATGACCTTGCACTACCGCTAATTGCTCAATGTCTGTCGGTTCGATAACGGTAATTTGATCCACCTCATAAGCTAAGGTCCCCCCGAGATAATGGATATAAAATTTGTCACCCTTTTCCAGCTTGTCTAAATTGGTAAACAACTTGGCCGTCGGCAGACCTCTATGAGCCGTCAGGACGGCATGAGTATTATTGCCACCGACAGGAAGAGAAGTCCCTTCCAAATGACCAACACCACGCTGTAAGACATTTTCTGAACTTCCCGCGTAAATGGGCAAATCTTCGACAATTTTTGGAATGCGAACATGGCCAATTTGCTCATTAACTTCCAGCATCTTGGCGTATTCCTTCAGGCCTGCTTTTCTCTCTTCTTCTGAGTAGGGGTCTGTAATCTCAATATTATTTCCAGAAGCAACGCTATCGTTGTAGGCTTCTGCTAGACGGACACGTCGCTCAATTTCTGATTTGTCAATTTTTTTCACACCATCATCAAAGCTAGCCACTTCGACAATCGATGCTCGGTAGTAGAGGTATTGACTAACTAGAGGAAACGCCAATACACCAAAACCGACTAAAAAGATAAGGAGTGAGAGGACTCGCCTCATCGTCCATTTGCCTTGTTTTCTAGTTCTGGTCATCTGTTTTTCTCTTCTTTTTCACAATCAACACCAGACCAATAGCTAGTAGTCCAATCATTCCCATGATGCTCACAGCCTCCCCTGTATGCGGTAGGAATTGACGAATGATAGGAGGAAGATTTGAACTTGGTGGAGTTAACTTTGGATCAGTTGGCGGACTGGGTGGCGTAGAAGCGAGTGGTTTATTGATAATCTCTAAAATCGTACCATCCATATAAGATGTGGCCGTCACGCTAAAGCGAATCTCTTGCGACAAGAGAGCATACTCTACCCCATCGACTACGGGAGCCTTCTCTTCTCTTAGGAAATAATCACCATACGGCAGATTCGTCACCTCAAAATAGCCATTTTCATCTGAAGTCACCTGAAAAAGAGTGTTTTTCTTGCTGTCCAGAACAGTGAAGACTGCGCCTTTCAAGACTGCTTTTTCTTCATTGACTTTTCTAAATCGTTTTCCGCCCTTATCTGTCGGCTTGTTTTCTACCTCGATGTGAGCCACATTTCCTTGTTTGATAGTAACTGCATAGTCTTGTTGCAACAGCTGATAGCCTGGAAGCGCTCTGACTTCCTTGAAATAATAGTCTCCTTCGGCGAGACCTGAAATGGAAAGCCGACCATTTCGATCCGTCTCTAGCTCATGCACGCCATCTGCATCGAGTGTCGCTTGGCCATGTTTCACGCGCACGGGCTGATGATTGGCATCGTAGAGAGTAAAAACGACTCCAGCTAACGGAGATTTTCCCCCATCCTTCCATTCATACTTAAAAAGCTGAACATCTCCAGTAGGGTGATAGGGCTTAGCATAAATTACATGGTCTTTTCCAACATCTGTCACCCCCAAGAGAAAAGGCGCAATAGTACTGACAAGTTGGTTAGTACTTGAAGAAACTGCAACCACATAGTAGGTGCCCAACCCTACAGTAACAATCTGTTTTCCAAGCTCTCCGGACGCCCGTGTCTCCACAAATGGATAGGTCTTTTCCAACACGTCTTTAGAGAGTGTTTTGACTTTCTCTATCTGTCCTTTATCTGCTATCTGAAACAGCTGGTAGCGAACATCTTGCTGGCCAACAGGGCTGATAATGGTCACACCTACTTGTTGGTCATCTGCGTGGACTGGTCGGATAAAGCTCACCAAACCTAACGTTAAACTCGTCATCAGCAGAGCGAACAACTTCCTGATTTTCATCTCTTTCATTCTCCTTTATTTTCCTAAGAGCATACATGTCTTTTCAAGGAGGATTTCGCAAAACCCTCCTTAAGAAAACAGGTGACAAGCACCTGCTCTTCTTATCTCCATATCTTCATTCTGTATGAGAAATTAGCTATGTTTTTTATCTTTTTTCAAGCCAAACACTGCAAGTCCCATCAAAGCAAGGCCGCTCACCACAAAGATGATGGTTCCGATGCCACCTGTATGTGGAATGTTTGGACGTTTGTTGTTGACTACTTCTTGCGGATCTGCATTTCCTGCGTTAGCTGTAATCGTCGTTGGATTTGTATTGTATGAAGTTTGGTTTACTTTGAATTCAATACGACCTGACAAGACTACATAACCAGCAGGAGCTTTTGTTTCTTGTAAGTAGTAAGCTTTCTCACCATCACTCTTGTTATCAGCTGTATTTGTATCAGGTGTATAACCAAGACCTTTGATTTCAAATTCACCTTTCGCATCTGACTTCAAGACAATCTCTTTACCAGCCTCAACTGTTCCGCCAAATTTACCTGCATCAATAGCAGTTTTGTTTGCCTTGATCAAACCTTCTGTCCATTTAAGTGCTTCTCCGCCTGTTGCCTCTTTATATAATTGGAATTCAGCACCTTGAAGTTTCGTTTTTGCTTCACCTTCTCCGACCTTCACAAATCTCTTACCACCTGTGTAGACATAAACTGGTGGAGTTGGCGGAGTTGTTGGTGGTACTGGTGGCTCACCTGGTGTTCCTGGAGGTGTCGGTGGAGTTGTTGGTGGTACTCCTGGTGTTCCTGGAGGTGGAGTTGGATCTTTTGGATCACCATGTTGGCCACCACGGTTATTGTAGGTAATTGTGGTACTGTTTTCAATTCCTTTACCAAGGACAGCTGTTTCATTGATTGTTGCTTTTAGGGTAACATCAACGTATGGTTTGTCAGCTGTATTTGTAGCCTTATCTAACTCTTCTTGGTTTGCATATAGACCACGTTTGTCAACAGAGATGTTGTTTGCAATCCAGTCAAGACCAGCATCAGTCAAGGCAACTTCTACCTTACGGCTAGCCTCATCGTATTTAACAGTATAGTGAGTCTCAACTGTTAAATCTTGGCCACCAACTGTGACTTTCTCAACTCCCTTATAGTCCAATTGAGAGTCAAGAGTATCATTGAATTGATAGGTCTTGTAGTCATTGATATTTTTAGGAATCGTTCCTTTCAGATGGAAGTTGATGTCATCTCCGATATTGTAGCTTCCTTCATTTTGACCAACATTCTCAACATCCTTATCTGCAACTGGTGTGTTAGAAGTTACGTTCTTTGGATAGACGTGCACTTCGCTCAAGTAGCCCGAACCATCTGCAGCACCCATCGGGAATGTCAAACGGAATGGTACAGCATAGGCTTTTGATACTTCTTGTGGAGCATTCTTTTCAATGACCCAGTACGTACCATTTTGGTCTTTCGTACGTTTAAACTCTGTAAGACCAGAAGCATCTGTTGCCGTCAATTCACCATTGTCTGTATAAAGTTTATCCAACTGCTCCTCTGTCATTCCGCGGAGTTCGTCATCGTTCTTTCCATCTGTTACTTTATACCATTTGAAGGTAACACCTGCCAAACCTTTGACATCTGCTCCTAATTCTGCCTTAAGCTCCTCTAGCGATTTTGCTACACCATTTTCATTGAGAGCAATTTTTTCATACGATTCTGCCTGCAACTTGGTAATCTTAACCGTAGTTGAATCAGGCACCTCTGCTGTCGTAACTGGTCCTTCAGCTACTACCGAAGTCACAGGTGATAATGGATAAGCTAGAGGGGCAACAACGCCACCTAATAACGCAGCCAAGACACCTAACTGAATAAGTTGTTTTTGTTTCTTCACGTTAAATCTCCTTTTCTTTTATTTTAAGTTAATATGAAGACAAGGTGATTTTACCCCCCCCCCGAAGGTTTTGTCAAGCATTTATGTGCAAATCCTTTATACTCTTATAAAATTCATAATCTTCTGATTTTTCTGTATATTTTCATTTTTTGACTTCCTTTATCAAACAAGGAATAGTTACAACTCTTATAATACCAACGATGTTTCCGTTTCCACTTTTTTAAAAACCTGCTTAAAATAGGCCTTTTGTCACTAGAAAATCTGTCCTTCCTCTATTTCTACAGTATATACCATTATTCTAGGATTTTTTGTCACCTTTTGTCACTAGATATGGAAGCAACTATTTTAAAATAGCTAATTTTAAATCGCAAAAAAATAGAAGAATTTTACATCTTCCATTTTTATTATTCCACTCCAAAGACAGTCAAGGCTTCCAATTCATCGGCAGTCAATCTACGATAGGCTCCCAGAGCGAGCTCATCGTCCAAAGTCAAGGGTCCCATGCTAAGCCGCTGTAAATCCGTCACTTCTTTGCCACAGGCTGCGACCATTCGCTTGACTTGGTGGAATTTTCCTTCAGCGATACGGATGTGAACCAGCGATGTTTCCTCGTTTTCATCCGTTTCTATAATCTCCAAATCCGCTGGCTGACAGGTAAAGTCTTTCAACTCTATCCCTTGAGCAAATCGATTGCGGTCTTCTGCCGTCATGATGCCTGCCACCTCAGCTTGATAGAGCTTCTCCACATGTTTTTTAGGCGACAAAAGCTCGTGAGCCAGTGCCCCATTATTGGTCAAGAGCAAGAGACCATGGGTATCGATGTCCAGCCTTCCAACCGGAAAGACCTCTTTTTGCCGAGCCGTATCATCTAGCAGGTCAAGAACCGTCTTGTGCTTGGCATCTTCCGTCGCCGAAATGACGCCCTTTGGCTTATTTAAGAGATAGTAAACAAATTTTTCATAGGTTAACACCTGTCCTTGATAGGTGATAATATCCTCTTTTTCATCAATCTGAGCCTTGGCAGATTTTTCGATGGTTTCGTTGACCATAACCTTGCCTGACTTGAGGATTTTTTTGACCTCTGTCCGTGAACCAAGGCCACATTCCACTAAAAACTTATCCAAACGCATCTTCTACTCTCCTTTTCCTTTATGATACAATTTTTCCACCAGACAAGCAACTGCATTTGCCAAAAACACTCCTCATACTCTATAAAAATCAACATCTGACTAGGATGAGGCTGAGACAAAAGTGTCTAGCTCAATTCCCTTATAGATTTAACAGTTTGATAGTTGTCGGGTTTGTAAAACGTTGATCAATCAACATTCTACAAACCGCGTCAACCTTGCGGGGTATGAACAGTCAGGGGAGTGACTGTTTATACCTGAACCCAAAAATTGGAAAGCGAAGACGACAAAATCGATTTCTGCGAAATACCGATTTTTCTCTCACTCCCAAGATGATCGATAAAACTAGCCTAGCTTGTGTCCTAAAAACCGCAAGGGGTAAGCAAGGTTAGCTGGACTGTTGATGCAAAGTGAGTGAACGACGCCAGATTTTGATGGTTGACAAGTATCAAACTTTCTTTCTACGCCCATTTATGGTATAGTTATCAATGAGAAAAAGGAGAATACTATGTCTGTAATTGAACGATTAACCAAAGCTAGTCACTTAATTGATATGAACGATATTATTCGCGAAGGCCATCCAACCTTGCGAAAAGTAGCCGAGGAGGTGTCTTTTCCCTTGAGCGATGAAGACGTGATTCTTGGGGAAAAAATGCTACAATTCCTCAAACACTCACAGGACCCTGTTATGGCTGAGAAAATGGGGCTTCGTGGCGGGGTGGGACTCGCAGCACCACAGCTTGATATTTCAAAGCGAATCATTGCCGTCCTTGTCCCGAACGCTCCTGACGAAGAGGGCAATCCTCCCCTTAATGCCTATGATCTAGAAGCTGTCATGTACAATCCAAAAATCATCTCTCATTCTATACAAGACGCTGCTTTAGCAGACGGAGAGGGTTGTTTATCAGTCGATCGCGAGGTCCAAGGTTATGTGGTTCGTCATGCGCGAGTGACCGTGGAATATATGGATAAACATGGTGAAAAACATCGCCTCAAACTAAAAAGTTACAACTCTATCGTTGTCCAACACGAGATTGATCATATCAATGGCATCATGTTTTACGACCGAATCAACCAAAACAAACCCTTTGAAATCAAAGAAGGCATGTTGGTCATTGAGTAATCTGAAAAAGGGAGTACGACAAAAATCGTGATTTCGTAGAAATCGATTTACCTCATTTCTTTATCTCTAGGTTCGGGCTAAACGAATCCACTGGATTCGTTTCCGCTCACCCCCGCAAGGTTGACTAGCTTCCACAATTGAGAATTGTGAAAGGTTGGGAATAGGGCTAGCAAAGAAATGCTCGCTAGCCTCTTTAATAGAATGTTGATTTAGCAACGTTTTACAAACCCGACAATCCTCGCTTTCAAATTTCTAGGCTCAGGTATCAATAGTCACTCCCCTGACTACTGATATAAGTCAAACTATTAAAACTATAAAAGAAGCAAGGCTGGACACTTTTGTCCTGGCCTCTTTTGCTTTATAGAGATAGTCTTAGTAAAATATCGTTGTCTAAAAAATATTAAAAAGACTATCAATTTAATACAGACGGACGAGCTATCTTACATATCCGAGATAGCCGTTCCAGTCGCACACGAAACGGAGCTGGTCGCACGAAAGTCATAACCACCCGTGAAAACGGGTGGCTTGTACACCGGCTATAAGCCGTTTCCCTCCAGCGGGCGTCTAAAGACGCTCGCTGAACTTCGTTCAGGTTAGTGCTATAATTACTTGACTCATGCTAGTCACAACGGGCTTTTATCTTGTTCTAAAACTGCCATCTGAAAATGGATCTTCATACTCTTTGACACTCAAGAATCAAGTGCAATGTCATTTTTCTCCTGTTCGCGAATATAGACGCGAACGTTTTTTCGTTCAGTCCAACGGTACTAACATAGTAGCCTCTAACCCAAAACTTTCGATTTCCATACTTATATTTTAAATTAGCATGTTTATCAAATATCATTAAAGCGCTTTCACTTTTCAAATAACCCATAAAATCGGAAATAGAAAGTTTTGGTGGCATCAATACAAGCATATGAACATGATCTGACATCATGTGTCCCTCAATGATTTCAACACCTTTGTATTGACATAGATGACGGAAGATAGCAATTAAATCCTGTCTAATTTTCTAGTAAATGGATTTTCTGCGATACTTCGGTGTGAAAACTATATGATATTTGCACATCCATTTAGTATGTGATAAACTGTAACTGGTTTTAGCCATTGCTAAAATAGTCCACTGGACTATTTTACTCCCCCTTTATCTAACCTGAGCAATTAAATTATAACAGGAAAAAGAAAACCACCAGCTATGCTGGTGGTTTTCTTTTTTTCTCTTCGAGAAAAACTGGCTCGAAGCCATAACAGAAAGCTCCGTCCGCTATGTATCGTTAGATGAGAAGGGAAGATCGTTGCTAAAACATGCCATCAAAGAAGCAAAAACAGTCAAAAAAATCACTGGCACTATCCTAAAACCTGAAAAAGATTATATCACGATCAGCATTAAAAATGGCAAGTTAAAACTAGAATCACCTTCATTCATGAACAAAATCTTTAAAATAGTGAGTAACGAAGTCAATATCCATGTAACACCTCACATTATGCGCCACTTTTTCACCACTCAAGCCCTGATAGCTGGAGTAAACCAATACGATGTCATGCGGTACGTTGGACACACTCAAACTAGGACTACTTCCGCCTATACTCATATCCGAGACGAACGCGCCCAATTGGTCACAGATGCCTATATTGACAGCATTCGCGAGGCATAAAAATCCCGACATTTTTGCGACCTGTTACACATAATTCACAAATCGTGATAGGTACAAACCTTGATAAATCAACGTTTTTGCTATTTATTGTTTCCATAAAAAGTGGCGAAAATTAGGTTTTTCTTATCGTTGCGATAGGTTTTTTATATTTTACAAAGGCTAGATACAGGAGTATACTAAGAACAACAAAAAGTGGAGGTGCCTTATGGCGATTTATCAAAACATTACTGAATTAGTTGGAAAGACTCCTATCGTAAAATTAAACAATCTCGTACCAGAAGGGGCTGCGGATGTGTATGTGAAATTAGAAGCCTTCAACCCTGGTTCATCTGTGAAAGACCGCATTGCCTTAGCCATGATTGAACAAGCTGAAAAAGACGGAATCATCAAACCTGGCGATACGATTGTAGAGCCAACTAGTGGAAATACTGGAATTGGTCTTGCCTGGGTCGGAGCTGCAAAAGGGTACAAGGTGATTATCGTCATGCCTGAAACCATGAGCATCGAACGTCGGAAAATCATTCAGGCTTATGGAGCAGAACTTGTTCTTACTCCAGGTAGCGAAGGAATGAAGGGAGCTATTGCTAAGGCACATGAAATAGCTGAGGAGCAAAATGGCTGGGTACCGTTGCAATTTGCCAATCCTGCTAATCCGAAAGTCCACGAGGAGACAACCGGTCAAGAAATTCTAGAAGCATTTGGTGCAACAGGACTCGATGCCTTCGTTTCTGGAATTGGAACAGGTGGAACGATTACCGGTGTATCACATACTCTCAAACAGGCAAATCCTACTATTGCCGTTTATGCTGTCGAAGCAGACGAATCCGCTGTTCTATCAGGTGAAGCTCCTGGCCCACATAAAATCCAAGGCATTTCAGCAGGGTTTATTCCAGATATCTTAGATACAGACTCTTATGACCATATTATCCGTGTGAAATCAGACGATGCACTAGCGACTGGTCGTGCGGTTGGGGGACAAGAAGGATTTCTTGTCGGTATTTCATCTGGAGCGGCTATCTACGCTGCTATTGAAGTTGCAAAAGAGCTTGGTGCAGGAAAAAAAGTCCTTGCCATTCTTGCAGACAACGGTGAACGATACCTATCAACTGCTCTTTACGAGAGGTAATACTCGTCGACAAGTGGACAAAGCTAACAGTCAACCACTACGGCAATATGTTTTTATGAACTTTGGGAAGAGAAAATAGACTTTTATCAACTGTCCTACCAAGTAAAAAAGAGAGGAGCACACCATTTCAAGGAAATGATGTCGCTCTTCTCTTTTTACTGTTCTTTTTGTTTTTCCAAAAAACTTTTTGCTTCTTTCATCCAATGCGGGAGTTGTTTCGCCAAAGGTTCAAAACCAATTTTATAGCGATCACTTGTGAAGCGGTGAGGTCGTGGCAGTTTCTGTTTTTCTTCTTCCAACGTTCGTAAAGATAGGCTAGCTTTTTTGCTATATTCATCAACATCAACAACTTGAACTAGTAGTTGTTGCCCAATAGTTAAATAATCTCGAATATTATCGACATAACCTGTCTTGATTTCTGAAATATGGATTAAACCCGTTGTCCCATTTTCCAGTTCTACAAAGGCGCCGTAGGGTTGAATTCCTGTTACGGTCCCTCGCAATTTTTCTCCAATTCTCATCTTAATCCTCAATCTCGATTGTTTCGATGACGACGTCTTCCACAGGTTTATCCATCGCACCTGTTTCCACAGCCGCAATAGCATCTAAAACACCATAGGACGCTTCATCACGCAATTGACCAAAGACTGTATGACGTTGATCCAAATGTGGAGTCCCACCTTGTGTGGCATAAATTTCCGCAATCGGAGCTGGCCAGCCACCACGTTCTAATTCTTTTTTAGCATAGGGTAGGTTGGTGTTTTGCACGATGAAAAATTGACTGCCGTTGGTATTTGGCCCTGCATTAGCCATCGAAAGAGCTCCTCGAATATTGAAGACTTCCATGGAAAATTCATCTTCAAATGCTGCTCCATAAATCGACTCTCCGCCCATACCAGTGCCAGTCGGATCTCCACCTTGAATCATAAAATCTTTAATAATGCGGTGGAAAATGACACCATCATAGTAACCGTCTTTAGCAAGAGCTACAAAGTTAGCAACTGTTTTGGGGGCAATTTCCGGGAATAACTGAAGCTGCAACTCACCATGATTTGTCTTAATGGTAGCGCGCGTGCCCCTTTACGTTTTCTACATCTAATTGAGGGTAATATTTTTTCTTTTTCTACCAACCAAATTCCTCCAAAGGCATAAAAATACCATCTTCTTCTACTGTTTTTGTAAATATAATCTGCTTTTGATTCTAATTCTGGATGGGAAACTCCCATTGCAACACTAATCCCTGCATAGTCAAAGGCCTCTAGATCGTTTAATCCATCTCCAAAAACCATGACATTTTCCGGTTTTAAACCCAGATGTTCTACAACAGCTGCAATACCAGCTGCTTTTGAAGCATCTTTTAAAATAATATCAGACGAAATAGCATCCCAGCGAACACTCCGCATATTTTCCTGAAGGTCTGCAGGAAGTTCTACTTGCCTACCTTCTTGCTCAAAAGTCCACATTTGATAAATAGGATGAGCTTGATAAAAATCCGGATCTGTTTCAAGATTTTCATAAATAATGTCGATAGTCTTGCTAATGCGCTCATCTCGATGAGACAAGGTAGACTTATCTCTTCCCATCAGACCATAATCAATGCCCACTTCTTTTGTCCACTTAACAAAACGCTTAACAAGCTCCTCAGGGATAGCTTTTTGGCGGATAACCCTGCCTTTTGCATCCTCGACAAAACTCCCATTGATCATGGCATAATAGTCAGGTTTTAAAGCTTTTAGTTCTGGAACGACTCCATAAATCGCACGTCCAGATGCAATTCCAGTGAAAATCCCTTTCTTTTTCAGAGCTTGAAACACGTGCGTCAACGAGGCTGGAACGTACCCTGTATCTTTCACGCGCAAGGTATCGTCAATATCAAAGAAAATGAGTTTTATTTTCTTTGCTTTATATTTTAATTTTGCGTCCATAATTCTCCTTTTCTCCTCTGCTTATTATATCACGATTCCTGTTCTTGTGCTACCAGTCCATGCTGGAAGGCATAGACCACTGCTTGTGTTCGGTCACTAACAGCTAGTTTGGATAAAATGTTGGAGACATGGGTTTTCACCGTCTTTAAGGAGATAAAGGATTCATCGGCAATTCGTTGGTTATCGTAGCCTTTGGCCAATAAGGTCAATATCTCTTTTTCACGTGCTGTCAAACCATCATGCAAGGCAGGATGGCGTTTTTGGTACTCCATCTTCTTTTCAACTTCTGTTTCAATCGCCAATTCTCCCTGATAGACCTTCCGAATGGCACGGACAATTTCATCAGCGCTAGACGTTTTTAACATGTAACCCTTAGCACCCGCTTTTAAAACAGGATAAATTTTTTCGTTGTCTAAGTAGGAGGTCAATATCAAGACCACTGCTTCTTTCCATTCTTTCAGAATTTCCAAGGTCGCATCCACTCCTGATAGCTGAGGCATCACCAAGTCCATTACAATAATGTCTGGCCTTAGTTCTAAGGCCTTTGCAATTCCTTCTTGACCGTCGCTTGCTTCTGCAATGACCTCAATATCTGCTTGTAAATTTAAAAAACTTTTCAATCCTAGACGAACCATTTCATGGTCATCCACCAATAAGACTTGTATCTTGCTCATGTTCTTTTCCTTTCAATAATGGCACACGAATATCAATCGCAACGCCCTTATCAGGGGCCGTACGGATTTTTACCGTTCCTGCCATATCTTCTACCCGTTCTTGAATGTTTTGCAAACCGTAACTAACTTCTTGTTCATCACTGTTCACAAAGCCCACACCGTCATCCGTCATTTTTAATTGGACTTCATGTTCTGACTGGACAAGGTAAACATCCAGATGTTTTGCTTTGGAGTGGCGCAAGGTATTACTAATAATCTCCTGACCAATCCGGAAGAAATGTTCTTCAATCGCCGTTGGTAATGTGTCTACTTCATGGTGAAAATGGACAGCAATACTACTCTTATCACTGACTTCACGTAGAATCAGCTCGAACCCTTCAACTAAGTTTTTCCCATCAAGCTCGCTAGGACGTAAATGTAAAAGCAAGATTCGCAAGTCCCGCTGGGCTGTTTCAATTGTTTCTTTGACAATGCCAAGTTGCTGCTGCAGGGTCTCTGCTGGTAGCGTCTCTAAGCTACTCGACAAACCGGATAAAATCATACTGCTGGCAAATAATTCTTGGCTGACCGTATCATGCAAATCACGAGCAATTCTCCGACGTTCACCTTCAACAATTTCTTCTTTTTTGACCAAGTCCTGATTATCAATCAGTTGAACCTGACGTGTCAAACCGCGCACTTTTTCCGATAGTTGAAGCAGGAGTTGGTCATCCTCTGATGAGGTGCGAATATTTTTATTTTGGATAATCGCACGAATTTTCTGCCGCATGCTTTGGGTTGCAACAATGGCAATGGATTGGACTAAAACAACTAGGAAAAAAGTCAGGATAATAATCAACAGAATCACTGTAAAAATAAACTGCTCTGTCGACGTCCATAAAGAGATGTCCAATAAGGATTGGTGGAGTAAGGGAAATACAGCCGATAACACAACCAGAACAATCAAGGTTGCATACCAAGCTAGAAGAAGAATAGTCCCTTTTTTTATCATACGCGGACCACCTCCACATCACCAAATAGGCAATTGACGACCAGTTTCACCCGTTTATGGGAATCCTTGTAATAGGGACTAGCTATCGCAAAACTTTCATTGCGCAAATCCCAGTAAGACAAGCCTAGAAAATGGACACGACCGTAAATACTAGAAGCAGACAGTGAAACTTCTACATCAATTGGTACGATAATCTTTGTTTTTCCAAAGGTCTTGCGAACAACAACAATATTGTCCCGCCCAACTAGAACGGTTTCATCTAGATCTACCACATCATTACCAAACAAGCGAATCAAATTAATATCTTCAAAACCGTAGGAATCCTGAGAATGATTTTGACTTCCGAACCACTTGGTTTTTTCTTTTTTGGCTTCTAATGTCTGCTCATCGAGGATAATATGTGTATATTGATTTCGCTTTTCATAGCGCGAAAAGAAGTTAATAAACATATAGACAAGCATAAAAAGAACGCCAAGTAAAAAGTAGGGATTGAGGGCAAAAATCAGAAAGACTAACAAGATAGCACTACTCAAGAATACACTTGTGATTTGACGCCCTAAAGCATACCAAATCACCAGCAAAATCCCAGCAACGAGCAACATAGCCCTTGCCCTCTCACTTGCAAGTACATCAAAGCAAGCCAAGACAAAGAGAACACTTTCGACTAGTAAAAAAAACTGAACTTTTCTCATGGACGGATTCCTTTCTCTATTATTGTACCAAAATTTGCGTGAAAATCCTCCTTCTGGAGTAGGAAAAAGGAAGCAGGCAACTAACTACCTGACTTCCTTTACTGGTTATATTCTATAAAAATCAATATCTGACTAGGTTCCACAATTGAGAATTGTGGAAGGCTGGAAATAGAAAGAGTGCAACTCGCCCCTTGCAATTGAGAATTGTGGAAGGTGACAGATAAAACTAGCGTAGCTTATCTCCTAAAAACCACAGAGGTAATGGAGGTTAGCTGAGGGGTATTTCATAACCCTTATTTCCAACCTTCAACAGTCCGCCGGACTGTTGAAGCAAGGTGAATTAAGGGCGTCAGATGTTGATTTTTGACGAGTATTAGTGATTACTCGCTGTCTCTGTCGAACTAGTCGATGTTTCCGTACTAGCATGAGTAGTGGACGAGCTGTGTGTCGGTTGTTGCGCAGCTACGGAAACATACAAGGTGACGTTTCCATCGATCATATCACCTGCTGCAGGATATTGTCCGACCACTAAATCTCCGCTAGCGCTCACATAGCTCGTATCTTCAATCTTTTCAACTGTTACATTTAGCCCTAGACTTTGTAACTGTCTGCGTGCCTCGGCATAGCTGACTTTCAAGATACCAAAGTCTGGCATAATCGGAGCTGCACCCTTAGAAACAATGAGGTTTACTGTTGAGCCCTTAGCAATTTTTCCTCCCATTTCAGGGTCTGTTCGGATAACAGAGCCTTTAGGAACCGTATCGCTAAACTCTTCCATGGTTGTTCCAACAGAAAAACCTGCTTTTTTCAGCTCCTGCGTCACAGACTCTACGCTCTTACCAGCTAGGTTTCCTGGAATCGCAACCGCCTCCACTCCTTTTGAAACCGTCATAAGAACCTTGCTTCCTTTGGCTTTGGACGAGTTTGCTTTAGGATCTGTTTCGATTACATTCCCTTCTGGTACCTTGTCACTAAAGGCTTGCTTAATGTCAACCTCAAAACCCGCTGCTTCAAGGTCACTACGTGCCTTTTCAGCTGATTCTCCTGAAACATCTGGTACAGTTATCAACTCCTTAGTTGCTACAATAATATCAACTAAGTTTCCCTCAAGTTTTGAAGTATTCGCTGCGGGATTGGTCCGCAGAACTCTACCTTCTTCTACATCGGACGAGGCCTCCTCTATAATTGTCCCAACTTTCAATCCTGCTGTCTCAATTTTTTCTTGGGCAATTTCTACCGTTTCGCCTCTTACATCAGGAACCGTAACAGTTGCTGGAGTATTGTATAGTAGCGCCACAAATGCTGCAATCACAAGCAAAATAGCGCTTATCAGGACCTTGTACCGCATTCTCATCCGTCGCTTTACCTTAGAAAGCTTTTGAGGAGAGGAGTCCGTTTTCTCTACCTTTTTATGAGTTTTTTCAGGGGCTTTCTGACGCCTAGCTTCTGCAGAAGAAGTTAATTTTGGTAAGGATTTCGTATCGACTTTTCCCTCTTCCAAAGCGACCCGTTTCTCGTTTCTCCGGCTCGTTGAAAGGGTTGAAGCCAAGTCAGCATACATTTCTGCTACTGTTTTGTAGCGCTCATCTAACTTTTTTGCGGTTGCTTTTAGAACCACATTTTCCAAGGCTTGGGGTACCGCAGCATTTTCCGCTCTTACAGAAGGTAAAGCTTTTTGGAAATGTTGAAGCGCAATGGTCACGGCACTATCTCCATCATAAGGAATGTGACCTGTCAACATCTCAAATAGAATGATTCCCATCGCATAAATATCGCTTTGAACCGTGGCTTTTGACCCACGCGCTTGTTCTGGCGACAAATAATGAACAGACCCTAACATGGAATTGGTTTGAGTCAAACTCGTCTCCGCAAAGGCAACGGCAATCCCAAAGTCCGTCACTTTTGCTGTTCCATTTCTCGTCAAAAGAACATTCTGTGGCTTTAAATCACGGTGAACAATCCCACGTGTATGTGCCATTCGCATCGCTAATAGAATCTGCCCCATAATCCGTACTGCTTCGTCATTGGATAGGGGGGCATTTTCCTTGATATACCGCTTTAAATCGAGTCCATCAACATATTCCATAGCTAGATATTGCTGGCCGTCTTCTTCACCGATATCTGAGATGCGGACAATATTGAGATGATCCAAATCCGCCATGGCACGCGCTTCACGTTGAAAACGTTGAACTGCAATCTGATCGGTTTGATAATTGGTCCGAAGAACCTTAACCGCTACTTCTTCCCCATCTAATATGAGATCCTTTGCCAGATACACATCTGCCATACCACCACGGCCGATCTGACGAACGATCCGGTAGCGGTCGGCAAATATCTTTCCAATTTGAATCATTACCTCTCCTCCTCAGTAATATGGAGAAGAGCCACCGTAATATTATCTGTTCCTCCTGCATTATTGGCAAAACGAATCAGACTTTCCGCCTTGCTGTCTAAGGAGACATCACTTAAGATAATATCCCGAATATCTTCATTTGAAACCATATTGGTCAAGCCATCACTATTAATCAGTACGTAATCGCCTGCTTCAAGGGTCTTGATGGCAATGTCTGCTTCAACAGGTTCGCTTTGTCCAATAGACTGGGTAATAAAGTTCTTCTGAGGATGGTGCTTTGCTTCTTCTTCTGTCAATTGACCTGCTCGTACCAAGGCGCCAACTAAGGAGTGATCACTCGTTAACTGTTGGTATTCTTCACCACGAATCAAACCGATACGTGAATCCCCGACATGGGCGTACATCATTTGATTCTCAATGATAACAACTGCTTCTAAGGTTGTCCCCATGCCACGATATTCTTCAGACTGACCCAATTCGTGAATCTTTTGATTTTCTGCTTCCAAAATCGTCGCAAACCATTCCCGAACATCATTCAAGGTGTGAATTTGGGTGTCTACCCAGGAAATGCCCAAGTCTGTCGCTGCCATCTCACTAGCAATATGACCCGCTCTATGACCACCCATCCCATCTGCCAAGACAATCAAATCAATCCCTGCTCGGTTCTTATAACGATTAACATAGTCTTGATTATTGGTCCGTTTCTGACCTACATCTGTCAATAATGAAATTTCCATACGTCCATTTCCTCCTCTTACGATATTCGCTGGAATTGACTGATAAAGAATCCATCACTGCCATATAACTCTGGTGTGATGAGAATGCAGCCATCCTGTAAAATATCTCCTCTTTTATGTTCTAATGTTACTTGTTTAAAGTTAGGGTGTGTCGCTAAAAAGGTTTCCACGACTTCCCTGTTTTCCTCTGCTACAATTGTACAGGTGCTATAGGTTATTATACCACCTTTTCTAAGACTTTGACAAACATTGTCTAGTATCTCTAGTTGTATGCTTTGAAGCGCTGCAAAATCCGCTGTTGCCTTATTGTATTTGATGTCTGGTTTACGACGCAGCAGCCCAATACCAGAGCAAGGAGCATCCACCAAAATTTTGTCAAAGGCATCTGCACCAAATGCTTCAAAAACTTCTCTAGCGTCTAGCTTTTTCGTCATGACTTTATCCGCCACACCTAGTCGCTTAGCATTTTGCTCAATCAAGGCTAGTTTATGGTCGTACAAATCAAGAGCTGTCACTGTTCCCGTGGTCAAATACCTGGCAATATGCGTCGTCTTCCCTCCAGGAGCTGCACAAGCATCTAGCACCTCTTCGCCTCCTTGAAGAGCAAGGGTCGGGGCAACGAGTTGGCTACTTTCATCCTGAATCGTAATCCGTCCTTCCTGAAAGGCAGATGTCCCTGCAAAATGACCACTTGATTTGACCAAACCAACCGTTGACAAGAGAGATGTTTCTGCTCCTGTTTCTTGTTTTAGGACTTCTAAATCATCCGGATTTGTGACACGAACACTCGCTTTATTTCGCACCAATAAGCTCTCAAAAATCTTGACAGCCCGTTCTTCGCCGTATTCCTCTATCAGCTTTTTCACAAGCCAAACAGGCAAGGAATATTGAATGGACAAGCGTTTATTTTTCCGTTTAATGGTCGCAGGGTCTGGTAATTCCGTATCGATTAGTTTTCTTAAAATGGCATTCACAAATCGATCAGTCCCACGACTTTTTTTGGCCAGCTCGACCGCTTCGTTGACAATCGCGTGGTTGGGAATTTTATCCAAGTAGAGCATCTGATATAGGCTCATCATGAGCAGGTAATAGACCCAAGAATCCAGTTTATCTCGGTCCTCAATCACATGTGCCAGATACCATTCCAAGGTGATTTTCCGCATCACCGTCCCATAAACCAACTCCGTCACCAGTCCCTTATCTTTTTCGGATAAGTTCGATGAGGATAAGGCATGTTGGAGAGCCAAATTGGAATAGGCTCCTTCGTCAAAAACCTGTCCTAAAACCTTTAAAGCAAGCGATCGTGCTGTATCTTTTTTATTCACCAAATCGATCTCCTACTGCTAGTTTACGGCCAAATCCATTTAGAAAATCTGCAATTCCCATTTTAGGCTTGCCTGCTGGCTGAACTGTTTTTAGAGCAATAGCTCCCTGACCTGTCGCCACCACTAATTCCTTTTTACTAAGTGCAATGATTTCCCCTGGTCTTCCAGAACCTTCTACAAGCCTAGCTTCATAAATCTTGAAGCGTTCCCCCTTTAATAAGGTATGAGCTACCGGCCATGGGTACATTCCACGAATGTGATTAAAGATTTGTCGATTGGTCTTGGTCCAATCAAGTCGCTCTTCTTCTGGGCTAATATTGGGCGAAAAGGTCACTTGGCTTGGGTCTTGTGCTTCTGGTGTTAACTCTCCCGCTACATAAGCAGGAAGATTTTCGAGCAGTAAATCGCGACCCACAACTGCCAACTTCTCAAACAAGGTTCCGACATTGTCCTCGTCTGTAATTGGAATGGCACGCTTGGCAATCATATCCCCAGCATCCATTTCCTTGACCATCTCCATGAGGGTCACACCAGCCTCGCTCTCTCCATTGATAAGAGCATAATGAATCGGTGCTCCACCACGATATTTGGGAAGAAGAGAAGCGTGGACATTGACTGCAAAATGCACACTATTTAGTAGTTTAGTCGGTAAAAATTGCCCAAATGCTGCGGTGACAATGCCATCCGCACCTAGCGACATCAATGCGTCTAATTCTGGACTGCCAGCTAATTTTTCAGGTAATTTTTCTGGTTGGTAAACTGGTAGGTCATGTGCCAAGGCTACTTCTTTGACAGGTGTCATTCGAATTTCCTTTTTCCTGCCGACCGCACGATCTGGCTGGGTCACCACCGCTAGAATCTCATACTGGGCATCTCCTAACAAGCCTTTTAGCACTGTTGCTGAAAAATCAGGTGTCCCCATAAAAATCAATTTTGTCATTCACATACTCCCTTTCTTTGAAGAATTTTCTTAACCATCGATAGAATCCATTTTATTATACCATTTTTTAGACCAATTCCCTGTCTTAAAGCCTTTAAATATCGCGCTAAACAGCGGAAAATCACCAACTAGCCGACCTTGGCATAAGCTGCAAATCGAACAGGGCCACCACTTTCTCTTACATCATATTTTGAGGTTCATGGTCAATCGTCACCCGAAGGTCTTGGTTTTCCTTTTCCTGACTCCAGTCTAGTACACGATTTAACACTTGTGACAACTGCGGTTCTTTACGATATTTGACAATCATCTGATAGTGATACAAGTTATGGGTTCGGGCAATAGGCTTAGGAGTCGGACCAAGTAGCTGAATCTGGTCGCTCAAATTTTCCCTCAGTAATGTGAGGACCTCAAACGATTTTTTGACAACCATTTCTTCTGAACGATGCGACAAGGTCAAGCCAACCGTATAGTAGTAAGGCGGATAACCCAACGATCTGCGAACGCCCATTTCATACTGATAAAAACCCTCGTAATCCTGCTCTTTTGCAAAGGTAATCGCATAATGCTGCGGATTGTAGGTCTGAATGACAACTTCGCCTGCCTTGTCAGCTCGTCCCGCTCGTCCAGCTACCTGGGTGAGTAGTTGAAAGGTTCGCTCAGAAGAACGAAAGTCTGGTAAGTTCAAGGCTGTATCAGCATTTAAAACGCCTACTAAAGTCACATTTGGAAAATCCAACCCCTTGGCAATCATCTGTGTCCCTAGCAAAATATCTGCCTCACCACGGCCAAATGCGGTTAAAATTTTCTCGTGACTCCCTTTTTTCCGTGTCGTATCGACATCCATTCGCAAGATTTTTGCTTCTGGCAAAAGCTCTGCTAATTCATCGTAAGCCTTTTGGGTGCCTGTCCCATAATAGCGAATGGAACGACTTTGGCAATTTGGACAAAGACGTGGAATCTCTTTTTGATAGCCACAATAATGACAATTCATCGTTTTGGTATCCATATGAAGCGTCAGAGAAATATCACAGTTCGGACATTCATCTACCGTACCACAGTCTCGGCACATCACAAAAGACGAATACCCACGGCGATTAAGCATCAGGACAACCTGTTCTTTTTTGGCTAATTTTTCCTTGATTTTCTCTAGCAAGACCGGTGTCACATTGCTAGCTTCTTGCTGACCAATATAGTCTCGAAAATCAACAATTTCTACAGGCGGAATATGCGCTTGCGGATTGGCACGTTTCGTCAATAGTAACAGGCCATAGACCCCCTTACTAGCCCGTGCCCGACTCTCTAGACTAGGAGTAGCAGAACCAAGTACCAATACTGCACGATGATAGTCTGCTCGCAATTTGGCAACATCACGCGCATGGTAACGAGGATTGGAATCCTGCTTATAGGTTGCTTCATGCTCTTCATCAATGATAATCGCACCAATATTTTTCAACGGAGCAAAAATAGCTGACCGCGCCCCTACAACGACTTGGGCTTCACCACGCTCAATCTTTCGCCACTCATCATATTTTTCACCATCTGATAAACCCGAATGAAGAATAGCCACTTTTTGACCAAATCGTGCAATAAACCGATTGGTCATCTGTGGTGTCAGGGAAATCTCAGGCACTAGCATAATGGCTGTTTTCCCTTGCTTGAGGACATGATCAATCACCTGTAGATAGACCTCAGTCTTTCCACTTCCAGTCACTCCTTCTAGCAAATAGGTCCTGCTCGCTTGGCCAATTTCTGAAACAATCTCTCGCACAGCAATCGCCTGCTCACTATTTAACTGCAAAGCGGAGACAGCTTGTACCCCCTCAAAATAAGCCTTGGTACGACTGACTTCTTCTTCCCACACTTCAATCAAGCTATTATCTTGAAAAAATCGAATGATTTCCGCTGAGTAGCGTTCTCGCAAACGAGTCACCAAAGCAGGTTCTGCCTGTTCCAGTAATTCTTCCTTTAACGCCTGGCGCTTTTTAGCACGATTGCCTACATCAAAAGTACGCAACTTATCAAAGCAGACTCGATACCATTTTTCTGTCTTAACCTGCTTTTTATCCCTTGCTAAATAGTCTACTTGAATTTTCCCAGATTGGACCAAGCGCATGACCCGTGCCTGTTTTTTTATATCCAAATCCGAGAAATGCACGCTCGTTTTGCCCCCAAAAATCGCTTGCCTATCCGTGTCTGAAAGCCCCACTCCTTGGGAAATCACTTTGTCATAAGAGGAATTAAGCAGATTGGGTAGCATGGCCTTTAGGAGAGAAATTTTATAGGAAAAAACTGTTTTTCGCAATTCATCAGCTAACCATAACTGCTCCGCATGTAGTACGGGCGAAAAATCCAGTACTTCTACAATATCCTTCGTTTCAGTATCTGTATCTTCCGCAAAACCAACGACAATTCCTTGAATCAGGCGATTTCCTCTCCCGAAAGGAACATGAACCCGCATCCCTACCTCTATCATCGCTTCAAACTCTTCCGGAATCCGATAGGTATAGGGACGATCTGTCTGCATCAAAGGGACATCGACAATAACTTCTGCAAACATCCTTACTCCTTTCTACTACTCAATCATTTAACGAGTGAAAAATGAAAATAAACTCAGTTGGAATGCCAACCGAGTCTTTCCTTTACATCTTGTCGCCTTCTTCTTTCTCTTTGGCGATTTGTTCTTTAATCTTACGTTCTTCTTCTTCTTGGCGAAGACGTTCTTCTTCTGCACGACGGCGAACTGCTTCTCGTTTTGCTTCTGGATCTGGATGGATAACCACATTTCCAGATTCAATTTCTTCCAAGGCACGAAGCGTTGACTTAATAGAAGTAAATTCTTGTGTTGCTTTTGCTCCTGCTTCTAATTCATGAGCACGCTTTGCCTCTAAGATAACCAATGAATACTTTGAAGGTACCTTGTCCAACAATGTATCAATCGAAGGTTTTAACATCATATCTCTTACCTAATTTCTAATTTTTTATCTCTTTTAGCATGTCTTGGTAATGACCAATCACACGATCAACACGGAAATGCTCCGCCTCAATCACCCGCTTGACACGCTCTGCCGCTAATGGCACTTCATCATTGACAATCGCATAGTCATATTCACGCATCAGAGCAATTTCTTCTTTTGCTTTTTCAATCCGTTGGGCAATCACTTCTGCACTATCTGTACCACGACCAACTAGACGATCTTGTAATTCATCCAAATCTGGTGGAGTTAAGAAGATAAAGACCGCATCAGGCACCTTCTTTTTCACCTGCAAAGCCCCTTGGACTTCAATTTCAAGGAAGACATCAATACCCTTGTCCAGTGTTTCATTGACATAGGTCAGTGGCGTACCGTAGTAATTTCCCACATATTCTGCATATTCTAGCATTTGTCCTTGACGAATCAAATCTTCAAACTCTTCACGTGTTCTAAAGAAATAATCTACTCCATCTACCTCACCTGGGCGCTGAGGACGAGTTGTCATTGAAACAGAATACTGAAATTTATTTTCTGAGCTTTCAAAAATCTCACGTCGAACCGTTCCTTTACCAACCCCAGAAGGTCCTGAAAAAACGATTAACAAGCCACGATCTGCCATCATATCTCCTTCATAATCTTTCTCTTTAGTGTATCAAAAATCCCATCCTTTTTCAACTGCTTTTCTTTATCTTCTCAAATAAAATCATATAGAAAAGATTAGCTCCTACAAACTAATCTTTCTGATTCTTATTTAGCAACTTCCGTTGCGCGTGTTTCACGGATAACCGTTACCTTGATATTACCTGGGTAATCGAGATTGTTTTCAATCTTTTCACGAATATCATGGGCCAAAATGGTAATCTTATCATCATTGACAATCTTTGGATGAACAATGATGCGAATCTCACGACCGGCCTGAATCGCATAGGCTTGCTTGATTCCTTTAAAGCTGTTAGCAATTTCTTCCAAATCTTGGAGACGTTTCACATAGGCTTCCATCGACTCACGACGTGAACCTGGTCGGGCTGCACTGAGGGCATCTGCCGCTGCAACAATCACTGCAATCGTGCTAGTCGCTTCCACATCACCGTGGTGACTCGCAATCGCATTGATCACTACTGGATGCTCCTTATACTTACGAGCTAGTTCTGTCCCAATCTCAACGTGGCTACCATCCACCTCACGGTCAATAGCCTTCCCGATATCATGCAAGAAACCTGCACGGCGAGCCATATTGACATTCTCACCGAGTTCTGCCGCAAGTACACCAGCTAATTTAGCTACTTCAATCGAATGGCGTAGTACATTCTGTCCATAAGATGTGCGGAAATGCAAACGTCCCATGATCTTAATCAAATCCGGATGAAGGTTTGGTGCACCAATCTCGTATGCTGCTGCCTCACCATATTCCCGAATGCGATTGTCCATCTCAACACGATGCTTTTCAACCAATTCTTCGATACGAGCTGGATGAATCCGCCCATCTTGCAACAAGGCCTCCATAGTCATGCGAGCAATTTCTCGACGGATTGGGTCAAATCCAGACAAGACAACTACTTCTGGTGTATCATCAATAATTACATCAATCCCTGTCAGACTTTCAAACGTTCGGATATTTCGCCCTTCACGTCCGATAATCCGCCCCTTCATCGTATCGTCTGGCAAATGAACAGATGTAATGGTTTGTTCTGTTACGTATTCACCAGAAATTCGTTGCATCGCTTGGGCCAACAGGTCTTTGGCTGTCTTATCAGCCCGTTCTTTGACTTCGCGCTCTGCTTCTTTTATGCGAGTGGCAATTTCATGGGTCATCTTATCGCGTGTATCCGTTAAGATTAACTCACGTGCTTCTTCCTGAGTGAGCGAGGCTACTCGTTCTAATTCGATAGCCTTTTGCTCTTCTAATTTTGAGACCTCTTCTTCGCGCTCTTCAATGTGTTTAGACTTATCTGTAAGAGATTGCTCCTTTTGCTCCAAAGCTTTTTCTTTACTTGTTAAATTATCGTCTTTACGGTCCAAGCTACTTGCACGTTCTGTCAAGCGCGCTTCCGTTTGTTTCAATTCTTGTCGTTCCGACTTAAATTCTTCCGCAATTTCTTCACGATATTTTCGAGCGTCTTCTTTCGCTTCTAAAAGCAATTCTTTTTTCAAGGTTTGACGGTCGCGTTCCGCAACAATCATCAACTGTTCTGCCTCTTGCTCAGCTTTTCCTCGAATATTACTTGCTTCTTGTTCAGCGTTTAAAAGTGTTAATTCTGCAGCTTCTTTTGCAGTTTTCATTTTTAAAGAAATCGCTAGATAACCAATAACTAAACCAATGAGAGCGGAAATAAGGGCAACAACAATGGATACTGTTGACATTTTTCCACCTCTTTTTTTATTTATTTTTAGATTAAAAATCTTCTTTCATTCTACCATATTTTTATTCATTTCACAATGTCCAAGTCAAAAATATGTTATAATCATTTTAAAACAAAAGGAGGACTGTTATGACCAAAGAAGTTCTGGTTGAAAGTTTTGAATTGGACCATACCATCGTGAAAGCACCTTATATCCGCATGATTTCAGAAGAAACGGGACCTAAAGGAGATGTCATTTCAAATTATGATATCCGTCTTGTCCAACCAAATGAAGATGCGATTCCTACTGCTGGTCTCCATACCATTGAGCACTTACTGGCTCTTCTCATCCGAAAACGAATGGACGGGTTGATTGATTGCTCGCCATTCGGCTGTCGGACAGGCTTTCATATGATTATGTGGGGGACTCATTCTACCACAGAAATTGCAAAAGTCATCAAATCTTGCTTGGAAGAAATTGCAGAAGTAACTACTTGGAAAGATGTACCTGGCACAACCATCGAATCCTGCGGCAACTACAAGGACCATAGCCTCTTTTCTGCCAAAGAATGGGCTAAACTAATCCTAGCTCAAGGCATTTCCGATGATCCATTTGAACGAAATCCGGTTTAATAACGTTAAAAAGAAAGGGAGGCCCCTTTCTTTTTATTCTATCCCTTTTCTTTTTTGCTTCGATAAGCAAATCCTGTTAAGGCAGCAATGGCAACTCCAAGAGCTCCTAGCCAAGCTGTAGTCGTCTCACCTGTTCGTGGAAGAATAGTCTTCGCTCCCGGTGTTGCTGGGGAGGATGGACTTGTAGATTGAGACGGTATGCCTGATGGTGTTCCTGGTACTGGTTTTGTACTTGAAGGAATTGTCGGCGTACTTGATGGAGTGGTTGCACTTGGCACTGTTGGTGGGGTACTTGTACTTGGCGGAGTAGACATACTTGGAACCGTTGGTGGGGTGCTTGTACTTGGCGGAGTAGTCGTACTTGGAACCGTTGGTGGGGTGCTTGTACTTGGCGGAGTAGTCGTACTTGGAACCGTTGGTGGGGTGCTTGTACTTGGCGGAGTAGTCGTACTTGGAATCGTTGGTGGGTGCTTGTGCTTGGTGGCACAGGTTCATTTTCGAACTCACCTAAGTCAATCTCTTTTCCGTCTCCTGTGACCGTTACTACACGCGTTTCAGAGCTAAGGCGATAACCACTAATCGTCACCTTTTCTGAAAGAACATAGGTTCCTGGCTCAACATTCTCAAAGCGAGCAATACCGTCTATACCCGTAATTGCTTCTACATCTTTGACGCCATCTCTATGTAAGGCAAATACGACGCCTGCTAACACTTTCGTATGATCTTTTGCATCAACTTTTTTAAGCACAACATTGCTACTTGGCAATTTCGGCTCATCATAGGTGTTTGTAAACGTTGGCACCTCATGTAAACCATCGTATGTCACTTCTGCAACAAGCGATTCCCCTGTTTTTATCACTGTCACGATGACTTGCTTTTTAGTCGCATCATAGGTTACATTAGCTTGACCATCATTTTCTTCAGCAATTGTATAGGTGTACACTCCCTCTTTGTCAAATGTCATTTCTGGGAAGGTCACACGTCCTGCCTTATTATTTGTCGCAACAACCTTGTCTGCAATGCCATCACCTGTCAGTACAAAGCTAAATTGGCCTGACTCCAAATCTTTTCCAGCCAACTTCTTATCAACTTGTAGCACTACTGGTACTACTGGCGCTGGTGGCGCTGTATAGACGTTGGTAAATATTGGAATCTCACTTGCTCCATCGTAAACAACTTCTGCAACTAGCTGGTTTGCGCTATTTTTCGTTACAGTAATTGACACTTGTTTTTCAGTCGCATCGTAGGTTACATTCGCCTGATTATCATTTTCTTCAGCAATCGTATAAGTATAGGTACCTTCCTTCTCAAACGTAAGCATCGGGAACTTGATTAGCCCATCCTTACTATTAGAGACACTCTCCAAGACATCAGTTCCTTGGCGCAATTCAAATTTAAATTGATGTTCAGCGAGTTCTTTGCCATCAAGAACTTTTTTAGCTTGCAACTCCACTGAAGCTGGAGTCACTTTTGGCTCCTCGTAGCTATTTGTGAATGTTGGAACCTTAGCAGAGCCATCGTAGCTTACTTTTGCAACAAGTTGACCTTTTTCGTCTTTTGTGACTGCCACAAGGACCTTCTTCTCACTTAGATCGTAAGTCACATTAGGTTGCCCATCGTTTTTCTCAGAAATCGTGTACTCATACTCGCCTTCTTCGCTGAAGGTTTGAGCCTCGAAGGTAGCTCGGCCCGTCGCTACGTTTTGCGCTGTTGCAACAACTTGGCCGTCTTTCTTCAACTCAAAGGTAAATTGGTTTGCCTTCAATTCTGCACCCTTGAGCTCTTTATCTACTGAAAGAGATACTGAAGCTGGAGTCACTTTTGGCGCCTCGTAGCTATTTGTGAATGTTGGAACCTTAGCAGAGCCATCGTAGCTTGCTTTTGCAACAAGTTGACCTTTTTCGTCTTTTGTGACTGCCACAAGGACCTTCTTCTCACTTAGATCGTAGGTCACATTAGGTTGCCCATCGTTTTTCTCAGAAATCGTGTACTCATACTCGCCTTCTTCGCTGAAGGTTTGAGCCTCGAAGGTAGCTCGGCCCGTCGCTACGTTTTGCGCTGTTGCAACAACTTGACCGTCTTTCTTCAATTCAAAGGTAAATTGGTTTGCCTTTAATTCTGCACCCTTGAGCTCTTTATCTACTGAAAGAGAAACAGAGATTGGTTGTGATGTTGGTTTTTCTTTGATATTGACAATCGGATCTAGGACAACATCCTCACCATCCTTTGTAATGGCTACCGTTCTCTCTGTTGGATCAAGAATATACCCCTCAACCGTTGATACCTCGACGATTTGATAAGTACCAACTGGAACGTTATCAAATCGAACACGCCCAATCTCATCTGAAATAGCTGTATCAACTACTTCATTATTTTGTCTCAATTCAAAGACAACGCCGGCTAGAGCATATATTGCAGAGGAATCAGCGCTTGGAGCAACATCTTTCTTTTCGGCTTCAGTAGTGCTTGACCCGCTATCATTAGCCCGTTCTACTATCCCACTTTCTCTATCAACAACACCACCTGTATTCCATGGTGACTGCAATACCGTAGATGAAACTATATGACAACCTGAACGACCAGCATCCGCACCACTCACGATAACAGGAATTGTCGAATCAGCTCGGTCAACGACACCGCCTGAATTGGTTGGTAATTGTATAACGACACTGCTATTTTGCCCTGGTGGACATGGAACGTCCGAAATTTTTTGGAAGGAAATACTTCCGGTGTTGGCCTTCTCGTTTACAACCTGATAAATAGCAGCACGAGCATCCTCTCTTGTCAAATCAATCTTTTGGGTGTGGGCTCCTTCTTTTGGAGGTTTGTAGCCTTCAGGCGCCTTCACTTCTTCGACAGTATACACACCCGGAGATAGATTTTCTACGGCGGCTTTTCCTTCATCATTTGTTGTTACATTGGCAACTAGCTCATTTTGTGCATTATAAACTTCGAATTCTGCTCCTGCTAATTTTTTACTAGCATCTTTGCTGTCAACTTTTTCGATTTGAATTTCCTTATAAGGAGTGCAGGCTTTTGATTCTGTTAAATCACCATTCTTAACTGCTTTTGCCCATTCTTGAGTAGGCTCTTTTGTCATATAAGCTACGATTCCAGAAGGTTTTGTCTTTCCAGAAGTTGGGTCAGTGTAGGTGGTAATTAACTGAACCCAAATCCCTAGGTCTGGATTATAATTCCCCTGTGCAACAACGACATACTGGGTGTGGGTATTGCTTTTTGTAGTATATTCAAGGTTCTTACCCTTTTCTTCCCGAGTGAATGATGCCGTCACGTCTGTCCAAGTATCACTATACGAACGGAAGCTTCCGTCTAGCAGCTCATCTTCTGGAACCGCATAGATGGTTAACTGCGTATCCGCACTGCGAGTCACCCTCGAATCTTGATCGTAAGTAAACTTCAACTCACTTCCAGTACCGGATACCTTGGCATTCATGATGGTCTTAAAGGTGGTATTTAGGGGGTTAACTTCTGTCAGTTTGTTCACAACCTCTGCAGGATTTTCCGAGTCGACATTGTTAAAGCGAGTCACATCTTGAAGCGACCAGTTATCCAAGTAATAGCTGTAAGAAGATTCGTGACCGGCATAGTTTCCTTTAAAGGTATAATTCTGATTTCCTCTGAGTTTGTCTTGATTTAATGTTTCAACATACTCTGTATGGATTTGAATATCTTTGTGACTTTCTACATAGGCGGTAAAGACATACGTAATGGTATTCGTCGTTGGATTATAATGAGCTGTTGCTACTAGCTCGCCACTATCATCTTTTGCATAAATATCTTTAGCTCGTGCCAAATTTTGCTGCAGCAAATCTTCAAAACGAGTCTCTTTTGGTAATTGTACTGTGAAGAAATCTCCTGCTTTCAAGGAGCCATCCTCGTTTTTTAAGGTCCCGTCAAAAGAGGTATGAATTGTTTGATAATCATTGATTTCCCACTTTTTATCACTCGGATCAGAATAGGCCTCTTTGCCTTTTTCTCCATCCCACTTTTTATGTCCAATCATAACATCTGTAAAGTCGTCTTTCACATCCCTTCCGACCCTACATTTTTCTTCATAGACATATGTCACCTTATTCTCTGGCGCTGCCACTGGCGTAGTTTCGTCTGCCGAAACTGTCAGCGGTACAACTAAACTGCTTGAAGCAAGTCCAATGACTGCTACAGCATGTTGTAGTTTTTGTAAAAACTGTTTCAATTTCATTTTCTATCTCCCTTTTTACAGTATCTCATCCAACATTTTAGCTAAATTATCCTTGTTTTCTACCGTCACTACTACTTTTTCAATCTTGTGATGACGGACAAAATACATGGTAGGAATCGTATCTACCTGTAATGCAGTTAGGGCACTAGACTCTGTATCAAATACAACCGGTAGACTATAGCCGTTTTCAGACAGGTATTGCAGGGCCTTGTCCTTTGTCTCTCGGCTACCATCGGTCATATTGACACCGATAAAATGAACCTTGTCCTTATACTGCTGGTACAGTTCTTCTACGATTGGCAGTTGTTGTTGACAATCCGGACACCAACTTGCCCAGGCAATCAGCAAGGTAGGCTGGTCACTCACTAATTCTGTCGCATACTTAGTCATGCTATCTACCGTCTGAACGGTAAAATCAGGTAATTTCTGCCCTTGCACTGCTAATGCTGTATTGATACCTCCAGCCTTATTTTCTTGTTCTTGCGTTGCTTCTGCGCTTTCTGTAGGCGCTTTGCTCTGTGCAGCACAACCACTGATCAGCAACATAGCCAAGCTAACAAGGACAAGCTGTCTCCATCTTTTCATTTTTCTCCTTTTCTTTTTATATCATATTCCCTTCATTATACATTTATTCTAGTTTTTTAGCAAAAATAATCAACCAAAAAGTAATTTCACTTATTGATCTATAAAATCCTCTTTCCTGCTGTAAAGCAAAAAAAAGAAAGGAGCGATTTTTCTTCATCACTCCTTTGTGTGCCTTCTCTTAGTAGTCCAAATCATCGGCGTAACCAGCACCATTTCCGACAAAATATCCTGTCTTCGCATTTATTGAAAAAAGATAGGTGCCATCTGGACGGAAAAGATTATAGTATCCATTTCCGTTGATAATATTGACGGGTTCTAAAATATACTGGTAGCCACTAATATACCCACGCCCCTGTGACACAGCAATAATCTGCTCCAGCACTCCTGAATTGAAAGCCCAAGCCGGATTAGTCACATCGTCAATTTTTGCTTGGTCGTACGGTACACGACTGAGATTGCGCTGCAAAGTAACTCCTGCTGGCACAGCGATACCATATAATGGATTGGTGCCGACAACAATCTGGCCAGCATTTCCGCTGATTGGTGCGACTGGTGCAACTTCTGTCACTGTAGCCTCTAGCGCAGGAGCTGGATTTGCTGGTGCGCTCGGAGCTGCCGCTGAAGAGGCTGGCGTATCTTGTTGAGACCGACCAAAATTAATTGCGGCGGTAATAGTCGCATCTACTCCTGCAATTCCTGTCGTTGTAGATGCAAAATTCGCATCTGTTTTGGCTGTTACAGTTGTGTCCAACTCTCCATCAACAATGATTGGCTTGTCAAATTGCTGGTTCGTTTCTTGAACAGCTTGAATGGCTTTTGCTAGATGATCATACTTATCCTTAGCTTTTTTATAGTCAGCTGACTTAGAATCCATTTTATCCAACAAGGCTTTTAAATTAGGCAATTTATCAAACTGAGCATTTTTTAATTTATTTTGACTGGTATCTGTAAAAAAGCTAGCATAAAGGGTGTTAAACGCCTTAGTATTTGCATCTTGACTACTTGTGGATGTCGTTGAGCTACTGCTTGACTCAGTCTCCGTCACCTTATTTTGCTCAGAATGATTGAGCCATATAAACGCTGTCGCTAACACTGCAACAAATAGCGCAACCAAACTAGACCAAATCAACACCTTCTTCTTTGTTGACACACCAACTTGGCTATCCTCTTCAAAATCATTAAACTCAGCAGATTCAGGAGCAGGGAAGGGTTCCACCACCACACTAGCTACTGCCTCATCTACTGAAGGAACATCCTCATGACTAGTTGGGAATTCCACTGTCATTCCCTCAGTAGCAAGATTCTCTAATTCTGCAATTTCTTCTGTGACCACTGGAATATTGACTTTCGTCTCATATTTTTCCGACTCGATCTTATCCCGATGTTGCTTGATATAGCGGTCTAGCACGCCGTCCTCATCTGTGACACCGACTTGCAACTCCTCGTGTTTTCGCACCGCTTCTTCTATGGTCATGTGCTTGGCTTCTTCAAAATCCAAAACTTTCTCATCATTTTCTGGAAGGTTAGCTTGCTGTTCTGTCTCTTTTACCATATCCTATCCTACTCTTTCACTATGCGTTTTACCCGTTGGCCGAAAAATTGATACAAATCAACTTTTAGCGTTCCGTTATATAATTTCCGCTTTTTGTCCGCCTGTTGTCCATAGCGGCTTTCAAATTGCTCATCACTGGTCAGGATAAATTTTGACCATGTCTTCAGCGGTTCAAAAGTTTGCCCCATCTCACTATATAGCTTTACAATCGCATCATCATCTAACAAGCGCTCTCCATAAGGTGGATTTGAAACAATGACCCCATTGATTTTGTCTGTCCGCAAATCTTGTAAACGCATTTGCTTGAAGGCGATATCCTTTGCTACACCTGCTTCAGTCGCATTTTTCTTTGCAATCTCAATCATGCGACCGTCAATATCAAAACCTGAAATATCTAGTTCTATATCAGAACGAATGGCCGCACGTGCTGCTTCTCTTTCTTGCTCTATCAAGGTAGCATCTACCCAATTCCATTCTTCAAAGGCAAAAGAGCGCTTTAAACCAGGGGCAATATTTCGAGCCAGCATTGCTGCTTCGATACAAAAAGTCCCTGAACCACACGTTGGATCAATGAAAGGCTTGTCTGGATACCAGTTGGACAATTGTAAAATCGCCGCTGCCATGTTTTCCTTGATCGGCGCACCACCTTTTTCAGCCCGGTATCCACGCTTGAACAAGCTGGAACCCGTTGTATCAATCAAAACAGTCGCAACATCTTTTAAAATCGATACCTCAATCTTAAACTCTGCTCCTACTTCCTGCAAGGGCACCCCTTCTGGGCGCGAAAAATGTTTTTGCAATTTTTTTACCACTGCTTTTTTGGAAATCGCCTGAACACTCGGTTCATTGTGCAAGGTGGATTTGACACACTTGGCTTTTGAAATCGGAAATTTACACCCTAGCGGTAGGTACTCTTGCCAATCAAGGGCAAACACCCCTTGAAAAAGCTCTTCAAATGTCTTTGCTTTAAAACTTCCTACAACAATCTTGATCCGATCCGCAGACCGTAACCAAAGGTTGGTCCGAATCAGTGCAATGATGTCACCTTCAAAACGGACCCGCCCATTTTCAACCTGACAGTCATAGCCTAACTCACGGATTTCCCGTCCAACCACCGCTTCCAAACCTGCTGCTGCAGTCGCAATAAATGTAAATCTTTCTTTCATGATTCTCCTACAATAAAAGCTAGCAAAGCTAGCTTACCTATATATGCAATTTTCTATAAGCCATGTTCTGTTCCAGCGGTACTAGGTACTACCACCTTCGATAATCATCTGTCTACTGCCTATTGCAGTCAGAAAAGTTCGTTCGGATTCCGACTTTCCCGTGCCCCGACCAAAATTTGGGTTGCTAGCTTGAGGGGTTTACCGCGTTCCACTTTCTATGTTTCCATAAAAACTCCGTCACTGTGGCACTTTCAGACCTACTCGAGCCTATCTTACGACTTAGCTGTTTTGGTCGCCGTAACGCATCGCTGCGTCCCTAGGCTTATGGATTCGCCTAGCACAAACACTACTGGCATCACAGCCAGTGCTAGCATGGACTTTCCTCATAGTAGAAATCTACCATGCGATTATCCAAAAATTGCAAAAAGCTGATATTTTCTTAATCTTCCTGAACGATTTGCTTGCCAAACACTTCTTTTTCCAGTCGATTCAATCGGCGCAAAATGTCAAAGTTTGTTGCCGAAGCCGTACGCTCTGTTCGTATCGTTTCACCAGCATCTGCTGTAGAAACAGACGTACGAGAAGCATTAGCCATCTGTGCCTTCAGACGCGCAATCTCCCCTTTTAATTCCTTAATGATGGCTTCATAGGCATCATAATCTTTCATGATATCATCAAGGAAATCATTGACCTCATCTTGGTCATATCCTCGAAATCCAATCTTAAAATCTTGTTCAAATATATCTTTTGTTGTAAACTTCACACTCGCCATAGTACTCTTCCCTTCTCTAAAACGTCACTGTCTCTATTATATGAAAAAATATAGGGAAAAATCAAGTCATATCACTCAATTTCTTTAAAATTTTCTGCTACCTCATTTAACCGATCAAAGGTAAGCGTTTTTTTACTATACTCTTCTTTTTTTAACATCTCATGATAGAGATATTTCAAGTTTGTTTCATTTTCGCTATCATAAAAAATATACGCACCGTCTGTATTGTCTAAAAGAAATTGGTTATAAGAGCGAAACTGGCTCGGATTTTCATAGCGGGGATAAATCACCTTCACAAAGTCCGTCGAGCGGAAATGAGCTAGTTTAACCTGATTGACTTCATTCCAGTTCTCTCCGTGATTTTCAAACAGGAAAAGCGTTGCCAGTTGGCACGAATAGCCTTCTTCTTTCAATTCTTTTGCGACTTCCAAGCACCAATACTCAAATCCTAAATTCCCGGTGAAGATGAGCCACTCTACACCTTCTTCAAGAAAGCGAATCAAATCTTGTCGAATAGCTTCCTTAAGGACGGCCAATCTCGGATCTTTTTCTGAAAAAATCCCTAGGTCCGTATGACGATAACCCACAACCAATAGGCTTTTAATATGCATTACTTGAACTCTTTTCTTAGTTTGTGATATAATATACTGATATTATTTTATCAAGAAGGAGTTCTATGGTCAATTATCCTCATCAGGTAAAACGCACTATCAGTAGAACCAAGCATGATACTTCCAAGGAGAAAGTGAATTTCGCTAATCGAGGGATGTCCTTTGAGGCAGCGATTAATGACAGCAATGCTTACTATTTAGCACACAACATGGCGGTCATTCACAAAAAACCCACTCCTATCCAAGTCGTAAAGGTGGATTACCCCAGACGTAGTCGGGCAAAGATTGTTGAAGCTTATTTTCGTCAGGCATCAACAACTGACTACTCAGGGGTATATAAGGGCTACTATATCGACTTCGAGGCCAAGGAAACGCGTCACAAAACCTCTATGCCGATGAAAAACTTTCATACCCATCAAATTGAACACATGAATCGCGTCGTGCAACAAAAAGGAATTTGCTTTGTGCTCCTTCACTTTTCAACACTCAAGGAAACCTATCTCCTCCCTGCACCTGCTCTCATCCACTTCTACAAAGAAGAACAGGGTAGAAAATCCATTCCCATTGACTATATACGGGAGCACGGATTTGTGCTAGAGATGGGGGGCTATCCTAGTCTACCTTACTTGACGATCGTTGAAAAAAATTTATTAGGTGGTGACACTCTTGAAAAATATAAACGTTAAAAAAATACTGATATGGATTGCAAACATTGCGTTGGCGGCTTTTATCTTTATTTTTATTGCAGTTGCCTGCTTGGTCGGCTACTACATTTCCACAGCTCCTAAGCTGACAGAAGAAGCGTTGACCGCTACTGTTTCTAGTAAGATTTACGACAAAGACAATCACTTGATTGCCGATTTAGGATCAGAAAAGCGGTCAAATGCGACGATTGCAGAAATTCCAACCGACCTTGTCAATGCCATTGTTTCCATTGAAGACCAGCGCTTCTTTGATCACCGTGGTATTGATGTCATTCGGATTGCCGGCTCCTTGGTCAATAACTTAAGAGGCGGTCGCCTTCAAGGAGGCTCAACCCTTGATCAGCAATTTATCAAGTTGACCTATTTTTCCACATCAACGAACGACCGTACAATCAAGCGAAAAATCCAAGAAGCATGGCTGGCGCTTCAACTTGAACGCCGCAATACCAAGCAAGAGATCCTGACCTACTATGTCAATAAAGTCTTTATGGCAAATGGGAACTACGGGATGAAAACAGCTGCCAAGTCTTACTACGGAAAAGAGTTAAAGGATTTAACACTTTCTCAAGTAGCCTTGTTGGCAGGTATGCCTCAGGCGCCAAACCAGTATGATCCCTATACACAGCCAGAAGCTGCAAAATATCGCCGTGACCTTGTTCTCGGACAAATGCTTGAGAAAAAGTATATTTCTCAAGAGCAGTACGAAGCAGCGATTCTAGCACCTGTTACCGATGGATTGCAACCTCTGACAAATACCTCTGCTTATCCAGCTTATATGGATAACTATCTCAAGCAAGTAATCGAAGAGGTAGAGGAAAAAACAGGCTACAATCTTCTAACAACCGGCCTTGATGTCTATACCAACGTTGACTCTGCTGCCCAACAACAACTCTGGGATATTTATAATTCCGACCTCTATGTCAATTATCCAGACGACGACTTCCAAGTCGCCTCTACTGTCGTTGATGTAGACAATGGCCGCGTGATTGCACAGTTAGGCTCACGCCACCAATCTGCCAATGTTTCTTTCGGAACCAACCAAGCCGTTGAAACCAACCGCGACTTCGGTTCCACAATGAAGCCCATTACAGATTACGCCCCTGCCTTTGAGGAACAAATTTTCACCTCAACTGCAGATACAATCGTTGATGCGCCATACTACTTCCCAGGTTCGACAACACCTGTCAACAACTGGGACCGTAGTTACTATGGTACAATGACGGTCAAGTCTGCCTTGCAGTACTCACGGAACGTACCTGCCGTCAAATCTCTTGAAGCAGTTGGACTGGATAAGGCAACTAAGTTTTTAAACAGCATTGGAATCTCTTATCCACAGCTACTCTATTCAAACGCAATCTCTAGTAATACAACAGAGGCTAGCACCAAGTACGGTGCAAGTAGTGAAAAGATGGCTGCAGCTTATGCTGCCTTTGCAAATGGTGGAACTTACTACAAGCCACAATACGTCAACAAAATTGTTTTCAGCGATGGTTCTGTCTCCGAGTATGCCCCAGAAGGCAAACGGGTTATGACCAAGCAAACAGCCTATATGATGACGGATATCCTAAAAAGCGTATTATACCTCGGAAACGGAGCTAATGCAGCAATCTCTGGCGTCCCACAAGCTGGAAAAACTGGAACATCTAACTATTCCGACGATGAATACCAAGCCATCCGCGGTGGCAATGAGGCTGCCAATTATAGCTTAATGGTCGTACCTGACGAAAACTTTGTCGGCTATTCAACCAAGTATGCGATGGCTGTTTGGACAGGATACAATAATCGACAAACACCTGTCTTAGATAGCGGAATCTTAATTGCCACAGATGTATATCGCAATATGATGACCTATCTGAATCCAGTTGAAACAGCAGAAGATTGGGAAATCCCAAGTGGCCTATATCAATACGGCTCCGGTCTATACCTAGAAAGCGCCGTTCCAAAATATACACCATCTACCTATTACGTGCCGGAAAGCTCGTCATCAACTAGTTCTTCAACAACTTCTGAAACTAGTACAAGTGACAGCACTACAAGTACGAGCGAAACAACTGAAGCAGGTAACAGTGATGCTCAGCCAATTACCGCAGAAACTGTTCCAAGCTCTTCGCAATAGCTATAAAATCAAAGAGGCTGAGACAAAAGTGTCCAGCCTCAATTCCTTTATAGATTTAACAGTTTGACTGATTGCAATAATCAGGGGAGTGACGATTGATACCTGGGCCTAGAAATAAAGGAGTGAGGATAATCGATTTCTGCGGAATACCGATTTTTGTCCCACTCCCTTTTTCTTTTTCCGCTATTTATGATAAGATAGAGCTATGAAACCAGAAAAATTTTACACAACTTTAGAGGCACAAGGATTTGCCTTAACTGACCAGCAAAAAGAGCAATTTGCCCTTTATTTTAGCCGCCTTGTCGAGTGGAATGAAAAAATTAACTTAACGGCCATCGTCGATCAAGAAGGCGTCTATCTCAAGCATTTCTATGATTCGCTGGCACCTATCCTACAGGGTCATCTGCCAAATGAACCGCTTCGTCTCTTAGATATCGGAGCTGGTGCAGGTTTCCCAAGTCTTCCGATGAAAATTTTATTTCCAAACCTACAGGTCACCATTATTGACTCTCTTAATAAACGGATTCAATTCCTAACCACCCTTGCTCAAGAACTAGGATTAACAGGAGTTCATTTCTACCATGGGCGGGCTGAGGACTTTGCTCAAGACAAGAATTTCCGTGCGCAATACGACATTGTTACGGCTCGAGCAGTTGCTCGTATGCAAATTTTAGCAGAACTAACGATTCCTTTTCTCAAAATAAATGGTAAATTGATTGCCCTCAAGGCTTCACATGCAGAAGACGAATTAGTTGAGGCAAAAAATGCCTTGACTCTTCTCTTTGCCAAGGTCATTGAAAACGTAGATTATGTATTGCCAAACGGCGATCCACGGACTCTAACTATTGTAGAAAAGAAAAAAGAAACACCCAATAAATACCCGCGAAAAGCAGGAATGCCTAACAAACGACCATTATAAAACCAAAAGAGTGAGGAAATATCATGTTGATGCCCTCACTCTTTTTCATGCTATTCTAATATGACTTTTGGCGAGTATGACAAACACCAAATCAACCATAAGCGAATTAGGCTAATGAAGAAACACTTAGCCTCTACCGATTTATGACTTCCACGGATTGTAAAAACGTCCGCCATTGATGACAAATAATGCTACTGTCAAGAGTAAAATGCTCACCGCAATCAATAAGACGATATAATCTCTTTTTCCAAGAGCTTGGTAGGTATACCACGTTCTTTTTTTATTTTTACCGAACCGTCGGAGTTCCATCGCAGTTGAAATGGTATCAATCCGCTGCAAGGAACTAAAGATTAGCGGAATCACCAAGGCCAGATTTCCCTTAATTCGGTCCAGAAGTTTTCCTTTCTGAGATAACTCAACACCTCGTGCTTCTTGGGACATTCGAATGGTATAAAATTCCTCTTGAATGTCTGGAATATAACGCATGGTCAAACTGACCGAATAGGCCACTTTATAGGAAATACCGAGTTGATTTAGGCTCGAAGCAAATTGACTAGGATGAGTTGTCATTAAAAAGATAACCGCTAACGGAATGGTACAAAAATACTTCAAGAGAAGATTTAAGAGATAAAATAATTCTTGACTGGTCAACGTATAAGCCCCAATTCCTGACCACAAGACCGTCTCTGCCCCATACAGATCAGCCCCGTACTGGGGCGCAAATAGATAAACCATTAGGGCGTTCATCAGCGCAAAAATTATGGTCACAATAAAAACGAAGGAAACATCTTTTATACGGATTCCTGACCATTTAAAAAGAGAGAGTGAAAAGACCGCTATAGCAAGTATCAACCGAGTATCATAGGTTACCATTGCTGCTACTGATACGACAAGAAAAAAGACAAGTTTACTAACGGCTGATAGATTATAAATGAACCCTTCACCAGCCCGATAGCCGATAATATTTGTTCCTTTCATCTACTATCCCCTTTCTCTTTCCATATAAAATTGAGTTAGCGCAAGCGCATCCACCCCTACACGTTTCGCTAAGTGGAAAATACTGGTCTCCTTTAAATTTGCAAGCTGAATCAGTTCTGGATTGCTCAAAATAGAAGCTGGGTGGTCATCTGCCACAATCTTCCCATCTACCAAGACTACCGCGCGATCCGAATAGTCCAACATGAGCTGCATATCATGTGTAATCATGATAATCGTATGACCTTGTTGATTCAATTCGTCTAAGAAGTCCATCATTTCTGTATAATGGCGTTCATCTTGCCCAGCAGTTGGCTCATCTAGTAAAATAATCTCTGGATTGAGCACCAAGATTGACGCAATGGTAACCCGCTTTTTCTGCCCAAATGAGAGGGCTGAGATCGGCCATTTACGAAAGGCATATAAACCGCATGTCTGTAAGGCCTGCTCTACTCGCTGTGTGATTTCTTCTTCGGCAACCCCGCGCAAGCGAAGTCCTAGAGCCACCTCATCAAAAATCATGGTCTGACTAATCATTTGATTGGGATTTTGCAAGACATAACCAATACGTTCTGCACGCTCCTTAATCGAATCTCCCAGAATAGACTGACCCCTCCAGAGAACTTCACCAGAAACCGCAACAAATTGACATAAGGCTTTGGCAAGAGTCGATTTTCCTGCCCCATTTTTTCCAATAATTGCAAGCCGTTCTCCCTGACGAATCGTAAGAGTTAGATCTTTTAAAATCTCTTTTTTGCCATAGGCAACTCTGAGATGGTTGGCTTCAAGAAGTGGAGCTGGTTGAGCCTGAGAAACGACCATTTCAGGTAGATTTCCGACAGCTACATCTGTTAAACTCAAGTTATCTATAGATGTAAGCGAATCTTCTCTTGTCACATCATAGCCTAACTGACGAAGGGTTGTAAGATAAAGCGGCTCACGGATACCATTTTCAAGCAATAAAGAAGTCCGAAGAAGAGTGTCTGGATCTCCATTGTAGACAATACGGCCGTCATTCACCAAAATAATTCGATCCACCGAACGATACAAGACATCTTCCAAACGATGTTCAATGATAATGGTTGTCGTGCCTTGTTCTTGATGCAGACGATCAATCAAATCCACCGTATCTTGACCAGATTTAGGATCAAGGTTAGCCAAAGGTTCATCAAAGAGTAAAATCGGACTTTCGTCAATCAAGACACCAGCTATACTCACTCGTTGTTTCTGCCCGCCTGACAAATCCTGTGGGCGATGACTGAGGAGCTCATGCAACTCCAAACGGCTAGCCCATAGTTGAATGCGGTCGCGCATGGTATTGATTGGAGTCACATCATTTTCAAGTGCAAACGCCAAATCCTCAGCCACACTAAGGCCAATAAATTGGCCATCTGTATCTTGCAAGACCGTACTAACCAGTAATGATTTATCATAAATAGACAGGTCAAAGGCATCCTTGCCATAAATGCGGAGTGCTCCTGTTTTTGTCCCCTGATAGATATTCGGAATAATCCCATTCAAACATTGACCGAGCGTTGATTTTCCAGACCCTGACGGTCCCACTATTAAGACCTTTTCGCCCTGGTAAATGGTCAAATCGATATCATGCAAGGTCGCCTCTTGTTGCGCATGGTATTTAAAACTAAATTTTTCAAACTCAATGATCGCTTTCTTCATAACTACTTTTATCTCATTTCTTCTGCACAGCTGATTTTACTCATTCGTATAAACCGTTTCCTATCCTTTTATTTTACCATAGATTCTAGTTATTTCTGCATAGTTTTTGGATATAAAGAGCTATAGATTTTACAAAAGGAAAAAGGGAGTGGGACTCAATTGTGATTGCGTAGAAATCGATTTTGTTAATTTCGCTTTCTAATTTCTAGGCTCAGGTATTGACAGCCCCCCTGACTGTCAATATCCGTATGTTGATTAGCTTTCACAATTGAGAATTGTGGAAGGCTGGAAATAGAACGAGCGTAGCTCGCTCATTGCAATTGAGAATTGTGAAAGGTTGGAAATAAGGCTAGCGAAGAATAGTTCGCTAGCCTCTTTATCAACGTTTTACAAACCAGACAATTCTCGCTTTTTGATTTCCAAGCTCAGATATCAATCGTCACTCTCCTGACGATTGATATAAGTCAAACTGTTAAAGCTACAAAAGAAGCAAGGCTGGACACTTTTGTCCCAGCCTCCTCTTTTCCACATCTTATAGAATCTTTTCATTTTAATTTCATACGAAGCACAGAATAAGTTAACGACCTGATAGATGTTAATTCTATTTTAATTTGCCACTACTTCATCAAGCGTTTCACCAGTACTAGAACTATTTAAAGTACTTTGATGCATTATCGATTGAATACATACCGATTCAATCTATCAAATGCTTCCGAAACTCGCGAATGTGGTAACGCTAAATTCATGCGAATATGGCACTCACCATTAAATGCTCTTCCATCTTGCCAACCAACTCCAACATCATAACCTGCTTTTAATAACTCATCAATACTTCTGTCATGTTTTTGACACCATTCTGTACAATCTAGCCACAGCATATATGTTCCTTCTGGTTTAGAAAGATGGACACCGTCAAAATGTTCAGTAATATAGTCATAAGCGAAATTGACATTTTTAGCCAACACTTCACAAAGCTCATTTACCCAGTGATGCCCCTCAGCACTGTAACCTGCTAATAATGCATGCATAGATAGAACATTCATGCTGTTATAATGAGATAGCGAAGCTTCCTTATCTATCCGATGTTTTAGCCACTTATTATAAATAATATGATAACTACCAACTAGTCCTGCCAAGTTAAATGTCTTACTTGGAGCATATAAAGCTACTGTTCTCATTTTTGCATCTTCTGATACACTTTGTGTCGGGATATGCTTTGCCCCATCCAATATTAAGTCAGACCAAATTTCATCCGAGATAACATAGACATCATATTTTTTAAACAAGGCCATAACCCGCTCTAGCTCCCACTGTTCCCACACTCTACCAGACGGATTATGAGGTGAACAAAAAATAGTTGCATGGATATTTTGAGTTCTAATTTTTTCTTCCATATCTTCAAAGTCCATCCTCCACACATTATTTTCATCTAAGTAGAGTGGACTATGAATAATTTCGTATCCATTATTAACAAGGCTATTGGTAAATCCCATATATGTCGGTGAGTGAACTAAGACTTTATCCCCTTTAGAGCATAATACATTCAATGCGGTGATAACTCCACCTAATACGCCATTTTCATATCCAATATGTGCACCTTCTAAACCGTCCACTCCATGTTTTTGGTGATGCCAGTCAATGATACTTTGATTATAGTTTTCATACGGAACAAAATAGCCATAGGCTGGATGTTCTGCTCTTTTAATAATCGCTTTAGGGATTTCTGGAAAAGCAGGAAAATTCATATCTGCAACCCACATCGGAATTGTATCAAAACCCTCTTTTCCTTTTTCCGGTGCAATACCTGGATACTGACCTAGAACATCTAAAGCAACCGCATCCTTTCCTTCTCTGTCCATAATTGTAGTAAAATCGTATTTCATATTGATACTCCTATCTTTATTTACCCTTCTGTTTGAATGTTCAAAGAGCGGTATTCCACTCTTGTAATAATTAAAAGGCCAATGATTAAAATGGATAAGGCAACAGATACAATAAATGATCCCGTAGTCAAATCTGTTGTAAACAACCCTGCAATGCTATTTAATAAAAATGCTGATATAAAGAATCCTGCACTGGTAAAGGCTGAATAAAGACTGACAGCTTTTGAAATAAGTTCTTCTTTTACAATTGAAGTAAGGAGATAGACTAATCGAGTCATAATAATACCCGCACTAATACCAGTAAAATAGCTTCCGATAAACAAACCTATTTGATTATGAAAAATTAAAAAGCAAATAAAGGACAAGGCAGCAATCAAATATCCTGTTGTCAAAGTCAAACTCTTAAAAATCTTGATAAATTGATTAATGAATAGACCTGCCGAAATCATACCCAGACTAAGAACTGATAACGCAAGTCCTGATACCGATGAATCACCTATCTTATATTGTTCTGTAAAGATAGCAATATTATTAAATGACCCGCTCACAATAATGGTTACTGACACACTAATTGCTAATAACAGGAGGATGAACGGAGAGGTGAGGGATACTTTATTGCTCCCCTTTTCTAATACAACATTTCCTGATTGTTCTCCTCCAGACTTGGATTGTTTGTCTTGAGGAATCGTTAAAAAGAAGATAATAAATGATGCAATTGGAAGTAGATAAACATAATAGTTATTGACCCAGCTATAACTTGCAAGAAATCCTCCCAAGGCTAATATAAGCATATTTCCTATACCTTGAAAGGCTGTTTGCTTCCCTAATAACGAAGATCTTGCATCCCCCTCAAAATAGGTTGAGATTAAAGAGGGAGATACTACTGTCAGCATACCTGCTCCAAAGCCAACAACACCTGAGGAAACAAGTAATACATAAAAGTTAGAATGATAAAATATTGGAAGAATACCAAATACTCCAACCAACGATAAAGCAAATAAGCCTAGTTTTCGTAATGAAACATATTCTTGAAATTTTCCGCACAACAATGCAGAGAAAAATCCAGTGAAACCTCCAATCGTTACAATAGACTGGATGACAGAAATCGGAATATCAGGAAACGATTGGGCAATACTAGGAACAGACGGAGCTAGAGCTGCATTTGACTGGGAAACAAAGGCCATTGCCAAAATTCCTAGTGTTATTTTAAACTGCTTATTCATATAGTGTCTCCTTTTATGATGAAGCTAACCCACAAAATGCAATCCCATCAATCTCAATGAGAGATTGCTTAGCTAATGCTTGCACACCTACCGCCACTCTTGAAGGAAGTTTATTGGGAAAAAATCGAGTGTAAATCGGATTAACTTCTGAAATATCTTCTATATTCACCAAATAAAGATTCATCCGGACAAGAGAATCCATGGATAAGTGTAACGACTGCAATATCGACTGTATATTCTCCATCACTTGCTGGGTCTGTTCAACAATTCCTCCTTCTACAATCTCTCCTGTTTGGAGATTAATAGGGAGTTGACCAGAGAGATACACATAGTCTCCTTCCTTTCTATACGTTGAATACGGTTGCATATTTGAACCTCCTTTTTAATTTTTATTATCTTGATAAAATTTTATCATTTTGATAAAATTTTGTCAACGAATATTGATATATTTTTTATTTTATGTACTATACTTTAAAATAAAAAAAGCTGAGGCAAACCAGAATGAGCGCGACACGCTCATTCTGGTTTGCCCAACTCCCAATAGTCCCATTTTAGATTCGTTTTAATGATATCGCTAGCATACCTCTCACTTTTGTTGCTTTTTGAGTTTAAATATTTTTCAAATACCGATAAAGAGTTGCTTCAGAAATTTTAAGAGCAACCGCTACCTCAGAAACAGCGCCCTTCAGCTGAAAAATTCCCTTTTGTTCTAAAACTTTGACAATTCTCTTATTATCGTCACTACTCAGTTTAACTGGATTATTACTTAAATCAATTCCAGCCGCAGAATTAATCAAATCAGCTATTGATTCAGGGAAAGTCTCAATATACTTTGTAGGATCATCTGTATTTGAATAACTTTCCGCCAGTGTTAATTGAGGCTCCTGAACTAAGGATAACAAGCTATTTGTAATGTCTAAAATCTTACTACAATCATGGTTGATACATAACATCCCCAATATTTCTGAACCATCTTTAATAAAAAAAGTTGATGAGCGTAATCGTTCTCCTGACTTTGATTTTCCACTATAACCAACGATAAAATCATGTTCTAGATACTTTTTTTCCTTTATTAATTGTAAAGCAAAGTCAGTCAAAGGTGCTCCGACTTTTCGACCACTAATATGCCCATTAGCAATTGCAACAATTCGAAAGTCTCCTTCAGATACTTTTTGAAGTGCAACTTCGTAATCAGCTCCCAAAGCTTGCCCCAAAAACGGAACTAGGATTTTGTAGGATTCCAATTTATCAATCTTCAACTTGATTTCTCCTTTTCTACATAGTTCTATAGTTACAGTGTTTACGTACCCTCATTATATCATAATAATTCATTTAATGATAAATATCCGAAAGGCATTCACATCAATATAAAATACTCTTATCAGCTGATATAACATCCGTAAAAAGCAGTTAGAAGGCTGATACGAAATATAAAAACATCCCAAAGTCTAGAAGAAATCGTCTAGGCTCTGAGATGCTATTTAGGTTTTAATTTGCCACTACTTCATCAAGCGTTTCACCAATTACAGCCAAACGTTCGATTACTTCTGCGCGTGTCAATTGATGTTCTGCTACATAGCGATTGCGTGGGTGAACACGGCATTCGTGTGAGCAACCACGGAGGTATTTGTGCTCATTTTCTTCCGAAGTCAAGATACGGCGGTTACAGAATGGATTGCCACAGTTGACATAACGCTCGCATGGGGTTCCATCAAACCAGTCTTTTCCAACCACAACAGGGTCTACATGGTTGACATCGACAGCAATACGCTCGTCAAAGACATACATTTTACCGTCCCAAAGTTCCCCGCGAACTTCTGGATCTTTTCCATAAGTCGCAATTCCACCATGCAACTGACCAACATCTTTATAGCCTTCACGCACCATCCAACCAGAGAATTTCTCACAGCGGACACCACCTGTACAGTAAACAACCACTCGTTTGTCCATGAATTTTTCCTTGTTATCACGGACCCATTGTGGCAACTCGCGGAAATTACGAATGTCTGGGCGAATGGCACCACGGAAGTGACCGAGGTCATATTCGTAGTCGTTACGTGTATCAAGAACTACCGTATCTTCATCCAAGAGAGCTTCTTTGAATTCTTTTGGTGATAGGTAGGCACCTGTTGTTTCAAGCGGGTTGATGTCGTTATCAAAGTCATTGTCTTCTAAGCCCAAGTGAACGATTTCTTTCTTGTAACGTACAAACATTTTCTTGAAGGCTTGCTCTTCTTCTTCATCAATCTTGAACCAAAGGTCTTCCATACCAGGAAGTGAGTGAACATAGTCCATGTATTTTTGAGTTGTTTCGTAATCACCCGAAACGGTTCCATTGATTCCTTCGTCCGCTACAAGGATGCGACCTTTTAAGCCGATTGATTTACAAAATGCTAAGTGTTCCGCCACAAATTCTTGTGCATTTTCAATCGGAACGTATTTGTAATACAGTAAGACACGAATATCTTTTGCCATAAGATTTCTTCTCTCTTTTCTTTCTAAAAATTGTCTGAATTTTATCATTCATCCATTCTATTATACTTTGCCAGAGGGATACAAGGCAATTTATTTGCCTGAAAATGTCCTCAAAAAACCTGATCAGCAATCACTGAACAGGTCATGAACGAGTAAGTTCTAATCTTTTGATAAGCTGTTACTTTGCACTTGTCTCTTAGCATAGACGGCTAGTAAAATAGTCCCCGCAATCGCAACTGTAACAGCATTGGCAGCACCCGCAACCACTCCCTGGGCAAGGACCTTGTTTGGTGCTTCATGGTAGATAATAATATCCAAAATCGGTGCAATCACTCCCCAAATAATAATATTAGCCACAACTTGGACACTATTGAAGGTAATGATATCTTTAGTTGTAAAGATTCCTTGGTTAATTCGAAGACGATTTTTCAAGATACCAACAATGAAACCAAAGACACCTGAAGCGAAAATCCATGTCCACCATGGGCCGTAGGTGAGGGAGTCTTTTACAGCATGACCGATAAAACCTATCAAAAAGCCAACGATTGGCCCGAAAAGAACAGCCAAAAGAGACTGCACTGCATACTGGAGCTGGATACTCGTATTGGGTACAAAAGTAGGGATATTGATGACTAAACTAATCACCACAAATAAGGCTGCTCCAATCCCCGTTGCTACAACTGTTTTAATCGAATTATTTTTCATAGACGTTCCCCTTTTTCCTAAATATTCATTTTCTTGATTTCAATATGCCAATTTTGTCCAACACCGACATTATAGGCCTTAGCAAATGAACCTTGATTGATAGCAAGTCCCACACGATAGAGGGAATTGATATAAAGCAAAGGCTGACCGATACGGACATCCGCAAAAGATTTCCCATAGGTTACTTGATTTTGATAGACCAACATGTCATTGTTGTAAATCGTTACCTCAAAGCGATCATCGAAGGCAGGATTTAAACTATAAAACTCTTCACGGGTAATCGATGTCCATAGAGAACCAAAACGGACATCTAAGATGTCAATCGCACCTTTGACAAAGTCTGAACCCACTTCTGTTGGAACGGTTGGGATTTCAACGATATCTGCGACACTTAATTCTGGCCCTACTTCTTCAAAAGTAATATGACCTGAAGCCAATTTTGCTCCTGTATAAGCATAAACATCTCGACCATGGAAGGTATAGGAATGTTCTGTATTGGCACGGCGATTGGCCACTTCTGAAATCTCACGTACCGCCTTAATTCCCACGTGTTGTTTGATGAATGACAGGGTGCCATTATCTGGGGTGACAATATAATGGTTTTGCTCTGTCAGAGCAACCACGCTCTTTCGTTTGGAACCCACACCTGGATCAACCACCGATACAAAAGTCGTCCCTTCTGGCCAATATTCTACTGTTTGAAAGAGTCGGTAAGACCCTTCAAAAATATTGTAGGGTGTAATGTCATGTGTTAAGTTATGAACAACCAAATCCCGTGATTCTTGTAGTGCAACTCCAATCATAGCAGATACTGCACCATCGCCCAAGCCAAAGTCGGATTGTAAAACAAGTAAATTATTTGACATAGTTTCTCCTATCGGTAAAATTACCTCTCTATCATACCAAAAAATCCCCTACTTGACTAATACCAAACCCTTATGAACCGCCATAGGCAAGAGCTATATAATGAACAAACTCCTTCGTAAATAGATGTCCTGCGAAAGGTCTTGCAGACAATTTGCTCGCCATAAAGAAAAGCAGACGGGAAACACAAAAAGCTAGACAAACCTATTAAAAAACAGTATGACTCGATGGCCATACTGTTTTAAGTTCTATAGACAATCTCCTATCATTTGACAAACGGTTCTGATGGACAATCCTATCGAACTTTCTCTTCATATCTTAAGCCACAATCGCCTTTGCGACTTCTTCTGTTGTCATGCGTGAGAAGTAGTGAGTTGTATCAATGGTTTGGAGTTTGGCTAGTACATCGGCATACTCATAGCGTGTTCCTACGAGTAATTCTTCAATGTCTGAGACATCTCCGATTCCAAAGAAATCCCCATAGATTTTAATTGATTCGATAAGGGATTTTTCTGCCTTAACGTAGGTGGTAATTTTTCCAGCTGGATAGCGAACGCTACGCTCAACCGTATACTCAGGTGTCTGACCGAAGGTCCAATCCCATGTGCCAAATTGGGTATCACGAATTTCTTGGATACGAGCCAGTTCATCTTCTGATAAGACATACTCGTCCATATCTGGGTATTCTTGCTTCATCTGATTTAAAATGGCATCTTTAAATTCTAAGACGGTCATTTTTTCTGGCAATTCGTTGTTGATATTGGTCACACGCGCACGAACGGATTTGACACCTTTGGACTCAATCTTATCCTTGCTAACTTTTAGAGCATCACCCAAGACCGTCATATCGACATCAAATAAGAGACAGCCATGGTGCATCATACGCCCCTTGGCATAGGCTTGGGCATTGCCGCAAATCTTTTTCCCATCAATTTCAAGGTCATTACGGCCCGTAAAATCAGCCTTAACCCCAAGAGTTTCCAGCGTATCAATAACTGGTTTTGAAAAGGTTTTAAAATCAAAGGCTCCTTCATCTGCCTTATTCGAAATAATCGTATAGTTCAAGTTGTTCAAATCATGGTAAACTGCACCACCACCTGACAAACGACGGACAACATGAATTCCATTGGCATCTGTATATTCCTTGTTGATTTCCTGAATGGCATTTTGGTGTTTTCCGATGATAATGGCAGGCTCGTTAATCCATAAAATAAAAATCTCATCCACATCGGTTAATTCCTTAAAGGCATAGGCCTCTAAGGCAATATTGTAGGCAGGGTCGTTACTGTTATTGACAATGTATTTCATATCGTACTCCTCATTTTTTATCACTATCTAGTATAAGGCAAACGCTGTCAAAATACAACTAATTGACACCGTTTCTTCCTCTCACAAAAAATGATATAAAAAGAGGCTACCGCCTCTTTTTGCTTTCTTATCCTCTATAAAAATCACAATCTGACTAGCTTCCACAATTGAGAATTGTGGAAGGTGATCGATAAAGCTAGCGTAGCTTGTGTCCTAAAAAACGCAAGGGTCACGGAGGCTAGCTGGAGGCTGGGAGTAAACGAATCCAGTGGATTCGTTTAGCCCGAACCTAGAAATAAAGGAGTGAGGACAAGCAGTTTCTTCGAAATCACGATTGAGTCCCTCTCCCTTATTTCCAAGCTTCAACAGTCCGCTAGACTGTTACAGCAAGGTGAGTTAACGACGTCAGATTTGGATGTTTGCCGAGTGTTATTTCCGTTTTGGTGGGTTGTGAATCGCTACTCCCAAGACATCTAAGAAGGCCTCGTACATCACTTCTGAGAAGGTTGGGTGCCCATGGATAGATGCTGCTACATCGTCCACTGTCAATTCTGCTTCCATGATGGTTGCTGCTTCGTTAATCATTTCAGCTGCTACCGGACCAATAATGTGAATACCGAGGATTTCATGGTATTTCTTATCTGCAATGACTTTGACAAATCCATGTGCCTCATTTGAAGCAATGGCACGACCATTTCCAGTAAAGCTACATCTACCGATTAAGATATCATCTCCGTATTGCTCACGCGCTTGATCTTCTGTCAAACCAACCATAGCAATTTCTGGATGTGTATAAACCGCTGCTGGTGTGAAATCCAATTTCGCCTTGTGGTGGTTACCCAAAATCGCATTTTCAGCTGCTACTTCACCCATACGGTAGGCAGCATGCGCCAACATCTTCGTACCATTTACATCACCTGGTGCATAGATACCTGGGATAGATGTTTCTTGGTAGGCATCCACTTTAATGCGACCACGATCCATTTCAAGATTAAGATTTTCAAGACCTGCCAATTGTGGCACACGTCCAATTGAAAGAAGGGCTTTTTCAGAAACAATTTCTGAACCGTCGTTCAATTTAATGGTCAATTGGTTGTTGGCTTCGATGATTTCTGATACTCCAACAGATGTCAAGAATTTCATACCTTTCTTAGAAAGCACTTTTTGTAATTCAACAGATACTTCACGGTCCATACCTGGGATGATGCGGTCTGCCATTTCAACAACTGTTACTTCTGTACCGTATGAAGCATAGACAAGTCCAAGCTCCACTCCAACAACACCACCACCCATAACTGTAAGGGATTTTGGAATTTCACGAAGATCAAGGATATCATCTGAAGTCAAGACAAGTTTAGAGTCAATTCCTGGGATATTGATCCGAGAGACTTTTGAACCTGTCGCAAGAACGATACTACGTCCTTTGATAGTTTCGCCACCAATTGTAACCGTCTTATCCGGATTTACTTGACCAAGACCATTGAAAATAGTGACTTTGTTGGCTTTCAAGAGACCTCTCACCCCACCTGTCAATGTCTTAACAACTGAGTTTTTAAAGTCTACGGTCTTGTCCATATCAATTGTATAGTTGGTTGAAGCAAGATTGATACCACGGCCAGCAGCAATCTTCAAACCATCAAGAATTTCAGCATTTTTAAGGTAGGTTTTGGTTGGGATACATCCTTTATTCAAGCATGTTCCACCAAATTCTGATTTCTCGACGATGGCAATTTTGCCACCTAATTGTGCACCACGAATCGCAGCGTAGTAACCTGCAGGACCACCACCGACAACAATCATATCATATTCATCTGCTGCAAGTTCTGCTTTAGGGGCTACAGGAGCCGCTGCTGGAGCTGCTGGTACTTCAAGACCTGCCGCTTTCAAGTCTGCTGTTGCTTGAGCAACATCTGCTTTAGGAGCTGCTGCGCCTGCTTCAACGACTTCTCCTTCTGCACCGATATAGCCGATTACTTCTGTTACAGGTACTGTTTCGCCATTTCCACGAACGATTTTTAGCAAGATTCCTGAATCTTCTGCCTCCAATTCCATGCTGGTCTTATCAGACATCATCTCTAAGATAACGTCCCCTTCATTGACGACATCACCTTCTTGTTTTTTCCATTCGATGATTTCACCTTCTTGCATGTCAACGCCGAGTTTCGGCATAATAATTTCAACTGCCATAATTATGATACAAAGAACGTCAAAATGCGACCGAATTTTAGAGTCCAACGTAGGATAGTTTGTATCCACAAGGAGGACTATCTAAATTCCGAGCATTTAGTTCGTGTTCAAATCCAACGAACTCGTTCTACATCCTTTCTTTCTTTTGTTTAAAAACTCTTCTACTGATAACGTATCCCGTTATTTCGTACTCAAATCAACAATTCCAATGGATTTTCAAGTAAATTCTTGAGATCCACCATAAACTTAGCTCCATTCATACCGTCAATAATACGGTGGTCAATGGTCAAGCAGAGGGCCATAATTGGACGGATTTTAATTTCGCCGTCGATTACGACTGGTGTTTGAACAGTTGAAGCAACTCCGAGAATTGCTGAGTTTGGTTGGTTAATAATTGGGTTAAAGGTCTTGGTACCAAACATACCGAGGTTGGTAATAGAGAAGGTTGAACCAGACATTTCTGCCCCTTTCAACTTACCTGATTGCGCTTTTTTGATAACATCTTTTGATGCAACAACAAAGTCAGAAAGGCTCATCTTATCTGCACCATGTACTACTGGCACAACCAGACCCTCGTCCAAACCAACGGCAATTCCAAGGTTAACAAATTTATGCAACTCAATTTCTTGGGCATCGTTGATGAGAGATGCGTTCATATAGCGATGCTCTTCTTTCATCAAAGTACGAGCAACCGCTAGACCAATCAAGTCGGTAAAGGTAACTTTTAGCCCTGTCTTATTCATGATTGGCTCAAGGACTTGCTTACGAAGTGCCATGAGGTTAGTCATGTCAATATCATAGTTGAGCGTAAAGGTTGGTGCCGTCAAGTAAGAGTTGACCATTCCTTTTGAAATCGCCTTACGCATTGGGCTCATCTTGATGATTTCAACGCCTTCTGGCAATTCTTTGGCTGGTTTTTCTGCTGCTTTTGCTGGAGTTGGCTCTACAGTTGCTGGTTGTTTCGCTGCTAGAGCTGCAAGAATATCTTCCTTGACAATCTTACCATTGACACCTGTTCCAACAAGCTCTTCAAGATTGATTCCTTTGTCAGCTGCCATTCGTCGAGCAAGTGGTGTCGCTTTAGGAGCTGCACCCTTGAAGTCTTCTACATCTGACTTATGCACACGACCATTTGCACCTGTTCCCGGAACAAGTCCAAGATCAATATCTAAGTCGTTCGCTAATTTACGAGCAGCCGGCGTTGCACGTACTTTTCCACCACCTTGTGGCTTGGCAGCTGGTGTCGGAGTAGCTGCTACGGCAACTGGAGCTGATTCAACAGAAGCAGTTTCTGTTACTTCTGGTGCATGCGCTGAACTTGCAACTACATCCACACTTTCGCCTTCTGCTCCGAGATAGGCAATGACTTCTGTAACAGGAACAGTTGCGCCATTCCCATGAACAATTTTAAGAAGAACACCGGAATCTTCTGCTTCTAATTCCATGCTGGTCTTATCAGACATCATTTCCAAGAGGACATCGCCTTCATTGACAACATCACCTTCTTGCTTCTTCCACTCGATGATTTCACCTTCTTGCATGTCTACACCGAGTTTAGGCATGATAATTTCTATTGCCATCTAATCTTCCTTTCTGTTTTTCCCTGCTTTTCAGTTAGAAAACAAGGGAGCGACGGCTGTGAATCATCACAAAACCGTCTTCCTTTCTTTTACCCTTTATTCACTTGTTTGTAAATTGCAGCTTTAATTTTTTCAACACTTGGTAAGACTGCATTTTCAAGAATGTTAGCGTAAGGAACAGGAACGTCATCAGAAGCGATACGAACAACTGGGGCATCTAGGTAATCAAATGCTTCGCTTTCTGTGATAATCGAAGCAATCTCACCGATGAAACCACCTGTTTTGTAAGCATCATTCACTAAAATAACTTTTCCAGTTTTCTTCACAGAATTGATAATCAATTCTTTATCAAGCGGAATAAGTGTGCGTGGGTCAACCACTTCTACGCTAATTCCTTCTGCTGCTACTTCATCAGCTGCTTGAAGCACACGTTCTAACATACGGCCATAAGACACGATTGTCACGTCTGTTCCCTCACGTTTGATTTCCCCTTTTCCAAGTGGGATATAGAAGTCTGGATCAAGGTTAACTTCTTCCTTTTTACCATAAAGTGCTTTTGGCTCTAAGAAGATAACTGGGTTGTTGTCCAAAATAGAAGATTTCAAGAGCCCTTTGGCATCGTTAGCTGTACCTGGTGCCACTACCTTGATTCCTGGAATATGCGTCAACCATGCTTCAAGTGATTGAGAGTGTTGTGCTGCTGATCCAATCCCTGATCCTGAAGCTACACGGAAAGTGACTGGGGTTTTCAAACCACCACCAAACATATAGTTAGTTTTAGCTGCTTGGTTGACAATGGCATCAAGGGCAATGGTAATAAAGTCCATGAAGGTCAAGTCAACAATTGGACGAAGACCTGTCTGAGCCGCTCCTACTGCTGAACCAGCAATCGCTGCTTCTGAGATAGGTGTGTCGCGAACACGTTTTTCACCAAATTCTTCCAACATCCCCACAGATGTTCCAAAATCTCCACCATAGATTCCTACGTCTTCTCCCATTAAGAATACGCGCTCATCTTTACGCATTTCCTCGCTTTGAGCTAAGTTAATCGCTTCACGCAAGGCCATTACTTTTGTTTCAGTCATGTTTTTCTCCTAGAAAATATCAAATCTTGGTTCCTTTAAACGGAACTCTTTCAATCGTTTTCGATAACTATGCTTATGCTGTACCTATCTATTAGTCCACAAAAACATCTTCATAAGCGATAGAAATGTCTGGATCTGGACTTTCTTGGGCAAACTTCACAGATGCTTCTACTTCTTCTGCAACTTGTGCTTCAATAGCATCTAATTCTTCGTCTGTTGCAATCTTGTTTTCTGTCAAGTAAGCACGGTATTTTTTAAGTGGATCTTTTGCTTTCCAAGCGTCTACTTCTTCTTTGGTACGATATGCACCAGCATCTGCTGTTGAATGTCCAAACCAGCGATACGATTCCACCTCTACAAGAGCAGGGCCATTTCCAGCACGCACGTATTCAATGACTTCGTGCATTTTTTCGTAGACCGCTACAACATCATTTCCATCTTCCACATAATGCCCTGGCATACCATAGGCATCTGCACGAAGGTAGAGATGAGGGATTTTCGTTGAATACGTGATATCTGTTGAAATACCATAACGGTTGTTAATAATGAAGAAGATAACTGGCAAATTCCAAACAGCAGCCAAGTTCATTGACTCATGAAAACTACCTTCGTTGGTCGCTGAATCTCCTGAAAAAGCAATGACAATGTTATCTGTTCCAAGATATTGTTGAGTTAAAGCTGCACCGACTGCAAGGGCATAACCACCACCAACGATACCATTTGTTCCATAATTTCCTTTTTCAAGGTTGGCCAAATGCATAGAACCACCACGTCCTTTTGAAGAACCTGTTGCTTTTCCAGCAAGCTCCGCCATCATGGCATTGATGTCAATTCCTTTAGCAATAGTTTGACCATGACCACGGTGATTTGAAAAGATAATATCTCGATCTGTCAAATCCGCAATTGCGCCGACAGAAGCTGCTTCTTCTCCGACTGAGAAGTGAGTCATCCCTTGTACAAACCCACGACGGACAAGTTTATTCAATTTCATATCCACATCGCGAATTTGTTGCATTTTTAAAAACATATCTAAATGTTTCTCTTTTGAAATAGATACCATATTTTCCTCCAAAGTATTTCTGTTTCTTCTATATGATAATTCAAAAATTCACAATTTGCAAATAATTTAACCGTTTTCCCATTCTTTTCATAACTTTGAAAAAGCCCTATATTCGTGCACTTTTTCACAAATTTTCAGAATCATTTCTTGTTTCCATGTTCTTTTTTTCACAAAGTTAATTTTGCATTGAATCGTCAACCATTTTATGATAAGATAGCCCTGGAGGGCGCTATGGATTTCGATTTATTTCTACTCATTTGCAACTATATTGGTACTATTTCCTTTGCTGTATCTGGAACGATTAAGGGCTTTAAGAAAAAACTCGATATTTTTGGCATTACACTCCTAGCCACGATTACGGCTATCGGTGGGGGAGTGATTCGGGATACCATGGTTAATCAGATTCCTGCCGCTCTTGTTGAGCCTTCTTCTATCTATCTCTCAATCGTCGTATCCATTATCATGTACCTATTTGTTATCATGAAGAAGAATGAATCCCCACGCGACAAGACTCTCTATCATTTTCTCAGTAAGACCAATCTTTTTTTTGATGCTATTGGGCTAGTTATCTTTGCTTTGATTGGTGCAAGTACCGGTGTCGAACTTGGCTTAAATTGTATGACATCAGGCATTTTGGCAGCCTTGACCGGTGTAGGGGGAGGAATTGTTCGAGATTTGTTGGTCAATGAAACTCCTCTTGTCTTGAAAGAAGATGTCTATGCTGTGCTGGCTCTTTTTACAGGTATTTGCTACCATATCCTTGTCCTTGACTGGAAATTAGCACGAATCCCTACCTTTATCAGCCTCTTTTTCATCTTCCTCCTCATTCGCCTACTCGTTATCAAGTACCACATCAACCTCCCAAATATGGAAAAGCCACTCAAAAAACGCTGAACACCAGCGTTTTTCTCTTTATCATTTTCAAGAAGCAAAACATCAGCTATTTGGAGTATCTGCCATCATTTCTATCTTATACTCTCATCTGACTAGGTAACGAGACCATCGATTGAACCGTCATTCATCTAGGCAGGTTAACAAAATCATAGTTTGATTTTTGATGAGTATGACTTTGTTCAGGTATTATCAAACAAGCATTGATCAGGCTATCATCATTCAACTAGTGATACAAAAGGCTCACAACAACGCATTTCAATCATTTATAGACTGACTAGCCCTCATCTTCTTTTCCCATTGCTAATTTCTCAACATCAACCACTTTATCACAAATCCTAGCGAGCAATTCATCATCGTGAGAGATGAGGAGGACAAGTTTTCCTTTTGATTTTAAGAGCTCAAGTTGAGCTGCTAGTTGCTCCATTTGCTCTCTATCAAGACCACTGGAAGGCTCATCAAAGATAAAAATTTCTTTGTTGCTAAATAGGCTAGCTGCTATTATCAAGCGCTGTTGCTCTCCCATGGATAAACTCATCGGATGACGCTCTAAGAGATGTGAAAGCCGAAAAGCACGTAATACGTCCTCATCCAACTGATCTATGCCCAGCCCCAAGCGCAATTCTTTCTCTACTCGCTCTGTAATCAATTGCTGGCGGACATCTTGCATAACATAGGCGATTCTTGCGAGGCGTTTTCGTGCAGGTAAGGATTCTCCCTGCCAACTGACAACACCTGTCTTATCCCCTTCTAAACCGACAAGAGAGCGGGCAAAACTCGTCTTACCACAGCCATTTGCCCCAATCAACCCGACAACCTGACCAGCAGCAAGCACTAGTTCAGTCACTTGATAGAGACACTTAGATTGATGATAGACTCGAAAGCGTTCCAAGGTAAGACCTGTTGGGTCATTGGTAAAGGCTCGTGCCATCTCCTTGACCTGTGCTTGAAAAGGAGCCGTATCAGATGTTCGTAAACCTAATTCCTGTCTTTTTTCCTCAGAATAAGCAAGAAAATCATGCGCAGGCAGATGGTCTACTAGCTTACCCTCATAAAAATACGCATAAGAATCTGCTATCTCTTTCAGATAAGCCAAGCGATGGTCTGCAATAATCAGGGTCTTACCCTGTTTTTTTAATGCCTTCAATAATTCCTGTACTCGCTCGACACCTCGTGCATCAAGATTGGCAGTCGGTTCATCAAAAATCATGATGTCTGTTCCCTGCATGGCTGCTGTGCCAATCGCCACGACCTGCTTTTGTCCACCAGACAATTTTTCCATGTCTTCATGTAACAAGGACGCCAGTTGAAATCGTTCTACCACCTCTGCCAATCGGTTTGAAATAGCCTCTCGTGACATTCCTTGATTTTCACAGGGAAAAACTAATTCTTGTAAAACTTCTTGATGAAAAAATTGTGTCGCCGGATTTTGAAACACAGACGCCACTTGATAAGCCAATTCTTCCACGCTACTTTCTTGATAGGATAAGGAACCAATTCGCAAACTTCCCTCAATCTCTCCTTGATAATACTCAGGAACCAAGCCATTGATGAGATGAAGAAAGGAAGATTTTCCCGAACCACTCGGACCACATAAGACAAGACACTCACCCTTCTTCACTTGTAAGGCTCCAATCTGACAGGCTATGGTCTGACTAGACGCATATCGAAGCTGGACATTACGAGCTTCTAGTTGAATTTTAGGATAAGAAAGCTGAGACACCATACACAGATACTCCAATCTAGCCAAGTCCAACGGGACTGGACAAACTCACTGGGTCTATTGGTCATCGCAATTCCCTTGGTCAAGGTTGCAACGGTCAAATCCTGAGCCGAGCGCAAGAGTGACATCATCAAGGGGACCAAGACACATTCCAAATAGCGATGCGGCTGTAAGAGAATATCTCGCTTTCTCAGAAAAATCCCCCGTGTTTTCAAGGAAACGTGTACCACTCGCACCTCTTTTTTGATCAGCGGTAAAAAGCGAAATAGAACACCTAAGGTCAATAAAAAACTCTCTGGCACATGCCATTTCCTCAGACCATGAATCAATTCATAGGCTGAGGTCGTCAACAGAAGAAAATGCCCAGCCATTAAGGGAACCCAGATATGGCTAAGCATAAAGGTAAGGCGAAAAAGCCACATAGGAAGAACAGCCACTTGACTCATCTGATAGACCAAAAGATAACCTAGCACTGTCACAAGTGCCATTTTGATACGACCGACAAGCAGACAACAAACTGCAATTCCCAGTAGTAGATAAGCACGCTCCCAAGCCGTCACATGCAGACCATAAGTAACTCCTGCAAAAATACTTAGCAGGACCTTGCTTCTGGCATCAAATCTCATTGCAGCAACCCCGATTTTTTAAAGGATTTATCGACCATTTTTTGTCCTATAACAGCTCCAATCAAGCCTCCAACGATAATGGTGGCAGAAAGCCACAAAACATTTCCAACCGTGAAATCAACCATGACACGCGCAATGTACGCTGCAGACTTTCCACGCGCTAAAAGATTTGCCTCATAGGCATCTTTCATCAACCACATAAGAATGATTGGCCCTAAATTTCCAAAAGAAAAAATAATAAAACTCACGATGTTAAGGCATTTTTGCTTGTATTGGCCTTGCTTGGCCACAAGATCTCCTGCAATCCCAAAGACTAAACTAGGTAGGAAAGCTGAGGTCATGTAGCCTGACATGAAAAAGAAACAAGCCATGACACCACTCACCAGACTAATCGAGCCAAATTTTCCCACTTTCGAGAGCAATACCATATAGACTGGACCGCCAATCACAGCTGAAAAAGCAGGCGCATACATCATATTCCCTGAACGGTCAAATACGGCTGCAATCAAGGTCCCAAGTCCTACACACAAGAAGTACAGAGCCGCAAAAGCTCCTGTCACCATAATATCTTTTACCTTTAATTGTTTCATCATTTTCTCCATAAAATCAGAGGGAAACTTCCCTCTTCAGTGCCTGACAAGCATCAGCTGTTTTCTCGTATACCTGTCTCAAGTGATACTATGATACCATGAATAAGGTACACGTGTCTATCTTTCGCTAAGCGCTACCATACCATTTTCAACTCGGAAAATCTGATCCGCACAGGCAATGGTACTAGCACGATGGGAAATCAGAAAGACAAGACCCTGACATTCCTTTTTAATCAATTGGATAAACAAGGCTTCATTGAGCGAATCCAAATTGCTTGTCGGTTCATCAAAAATGTAAACGTCTGCCTGTTTTAGCAAGGCTCTCATCAGCTCCAACCGTTGCGCCTCTCCTGCAGAAAAACTAGTCGCATCTACAACGGTATCCAAGCCTGATTCGGCTTCTAAAATCCGTTCCTTCATCTGGCATTTTTCTGCCAACTCCAAAATCTCTTCATCTGAGATATCTGTTCGACCCAAAACTAGGTTCTCCCGAATTGTCTGTTTGAAAATCTGAGGAATTTGAGGAACATAGGCAAAGTGAGACTGCAAAGCGTCTGGATGCAAGGTCTTGCTCTGATGGCGATTTAGCTCAATTGTCCCTGATTGCCAATCATACCACCGCATAATCAGCTTCATTAAGGTTGACTTTCCAGCACCTGACGGACCAACGATACCGATAATCCCACCTTTTGTAAAGTCGATAGATAATTGATCGTAAATAACCCGCCCTTCATCCTCATAGGCAAAATGAATATCACGCAGGTGAACGGCGTCAATGGTCTCTCGCAACGACTCTCCTGCTTTTTCCATTTCAGCCTCATCCAGTAGCGAAAAGATATTTCTCCCAGCATTCATCGCTCGTTTAAAGCCAAGCGGTAAGCGACTTAATTCTAAAAATGGGGCAAAGGAACTCGTAAACGCAACAAGCACAGAAAGACCTGTTACAACATTCAAGCTTTTTTCCTCCACAAGATGAAAGGTTCTCCAGGCAAAAAGCGTAATGGCAAGACCAATCACTAAAAAACTATAGGCTTGTTGCATAAAATTGGTTTGAGCGACTTGTCTTTCTCGTCTATTGACTTGCTGACTTTGCTGATTCAAGACAGTTGTGTAAGCAGGCATTTGTTGGAATTGAAGTAGGTCTTTGATAGCCTTCAATCCTTGAATAAAGGAAGCTACATAAACCTTTCGTTCCTGATTTTGCTCCTGTAAAATTGGGGTCAGTCGTCTAGCAAACTGATTAGGTAGATAAATAGCCAACAGGCTGTAGGTGAAAAACGCTATACAAGCCAGACCCCAATCCTGCCATCCTATTCCTCCAACCATTAGAAGCGTGACCAAAATTCCTGTCGAAATCGGAGCCAAGGTATGGGCAAAAAAGATTTCTAAGGCCTCAATATCCTCCCCAATCATCTTCAGCAAAACACCGCTGTCTTGGCGATCTAACTTGCCCGGCGCCAAAGCACGCAATTTAGCGAATAGCATCTTCCGAAAGGCAGCCAAGCTATGAAATGCTACATAATGCCCAAAATAATGTTCGCCATAGCGAAAAGCCCCTCGTAACAGTCCGAGCAACATCAACACGAGAAGAAAAACAAAAGAAGGTGCTTCACCTGCTTGTAAGGTGTGCCCTGCTAATTGAACCAACAGAATTGGAATACCAATCGTTGTCGCAAATCCTAGCACAGCAAATAGTACCGCAACTGCTATAAACGGCAGTAAATGCCGCATCGTCTGAATCAGACGTGGAATCAAAATCTGCGTTGGGTATGTTTCCTTATCCATAAATCGACTCCTCCAATTCTGCTTGAGTATCCACCAGATTACGGAAATCTGGCTGTTGTTGGTACAATTCCTCCGCTGATCCGACAAAGGCCTCATGATGTGACAAGAAAAGAATCTGATCTGCCAGATAAACCTGCTTCATCTTGTGCGTAATCATCACAACAATGGCTGTCTCTGAAACCAGCTGGATTAGTTGGTAAATCAAGGCTTCATTGTCCGCATCAACACTCGATGTCATTTCATCAAAAATATAGAGGGAACGCTTGGCTAATATCGCACGCGCACAGATAACTTGTTGACGTTGACCAGGTGATAAGCCCTCCCCATTTTCTCCTACAATCGTATCCAAACCTTCGGGTAATTCATGGATAAATTGCAAAATACTATGTTTATCCATCCAGGCCGTAATTTCTTCTTTTGTCCAATCACAAGCCATCGCCAAATTATCATAAATAGATTGATTCAAAAGATAAGACTGCGCAGAAACATACAGGATTTGGCGGTTAATCTCTGCTTGCGACAAATCTGATAAGGACGTTTGACCAAGTAAAATGTCGCCCGTTTGAGGTACCAAACGCTTCATCAGCAACTGCGCCAAGGTCGTTTTCCCTTGTCCAGACCCCCCGGCAATTGCATAGATATGACCAGCAGTCATCTCAAATTGAACGCCTTGTAAAACTACCTTTTTATCGTATGAGAAGGACACATCCTGCAAGCGTATCTGGTTAAAATCCGCTAAAACAGTACCTTCTTCTTCGTTTTTTTCCTGCATACCATCCAAAAATCCAAAAATCCGATCAGCCATTTTAGTATTCATCATAACTAAATGCATTCCATAACCTTGCTCGCGAATCGGTGCAAAAAATTCCGTTGCAATGAGAATAAAGAAAACGAAATGAAAGAAGGACAATTCCCCTGTCACCAATTGACTAACTGCTACGAAGCCTGAAATCCCAATCCCCAGATACATTACTGCATCCATATAACCAACCGCCTGCAGTTGAAATCCGAGCAATTCCATTGTCGCATCTCGGAAATCTTCAGCCTGTTCATTAAACGTCTTTTCGTAGGTTGCATCTGCCTGATAAGTATATAGGGTATTTAAGCCCTTTAAATCATCTAGAAAAAGATTGCCAACATCCATGTAAGAAGCCCAATAACGGTTCATAATGCGTTTTGAACGCTTCTGCATCAAGATAATTGAAATTGGAATCAAGGGAAGAGCTAGGACAAAAATGACGCTTCCAAGCGGAAAGAGCCAAGCAACTAAGGCTAGAACAGTTAAACAGTTCAAGTAGGTTCTAAGGGACATCGTGAGGTAATGAGAATAATAGGTGTCCAAGCTGTCAATACCTTGCGACGCAACCGTAAAGACATCTGCCGCAGTCGCCTCAGACTCAAACTGACCATCTCGTGCAATTAAAGCCTGAAAAAAAGAACGTTTAATCGTATCACGAGCAAACTGTGACCCGATTCCCTGTAGGTGCTTGGCAAGGATAGATACCAGAAACCCTACAAGGTTAACAGCGACTAATCGAAGCACCAATCCTCCTAAGTCAAACACGCCTCCAGTCATATATACCGCAAAGCTCTCACTAATCCAATAAAAACTCAAAATCCGCACCAAAAACTGGATCCAGGATAAGAAAGCTGCTGTATAGACCAAACCGATTTTAGGGCGTATCTGCTCCTTCAGCCTGCCCAGTAAATATTTTTTCTTTTCTCGTGAGATTTTTTTCTCTTGACTCACCCAATAAACTCCTTCCTATACTTTGTGACTATTATAACATTCTTTGAATTATCTGTAAATTTTAATTTAAACGATAAGAGGAAGAAAACGCTTCCTGTTTGTGATATAATAGACATAGTATTTCAATCAACGCAGATAGAAAAGGAGAAAAAATGAAAAAAGTCTTCCCATTATCACCGCTTTCGACCATCGCCTTATGTAGCAGTGTGCTACTCTTAACAGCCTGTACTCCGAACAAGTCAACCACTCAGTCAGACAAGTCCGAGCAAACTAGTCAAGCAAGCTCTTCTTCTAAAGAAGTCAAAGAAGTCAAAAAAGCAACCCCAGAAGAGGATAAAAAGTCTTATGCAAGTGTCTTTGAAGACTATCAAAAAATACTCGAATACAGCGCCACTTATAACACCAACCTAGGTCATATCCGAGAATTACTAGATAGCTTATCCATTGAACTCAATTCTTGGGTAATCGAAAGTGCTCTATACTCTCCAAATAACTTGCGCTACACTTTTCTTGATGTCAACCAAGACGGACAAAATGAATTACTGGTCGGCTCCATTCAATCGGATCAGCAAATTTTTCCAGTTGCTCTTTACTATTTAGACAATAACGCCCCTAAACTCTTTGCAGAAGGCTTTGTCGCCGGTCATGGCGGAGCTAGAAATGCCTTTAGGATTTACCAAAACGGCGATGTAGTCACCGCTAGTTGGAGTTCTGGGACAGGAGAAGGTACCGCAGCGCTTTACCAACTTCCTGCAGATAATAACCAACCAAAACAAAGCGACCAAACTGAATTTCAGCTTGGTCAGGATAAACTGGATCAGTTATTTGGCAAATCAACAGCAGAAGAGCTAAACTTAACTGCTCTCGACTGGGCGTCGTTTGAAGCACCTCAAAAACCTGCCGCAGCCAAGGACACCACTGCTAAAAATATGGATATTAATGCTATCTCCGCTGGTGATTTCTCAAGCCTTGTAGGAACTTGGAGAAACGCACAAGGCTGGGTATTGACCATTGACGCAGACGGGAATATCGCTTATCCAGACTATCCTGAGGTCACTAAGTATATCAATTTAAACAATGCCAAGATCGCAAACGGAATACTGAATGCTAACATCACAAACCCGAACATTCAAGCATCTGCAACCGTTCCAACTATTTTTATTCCTAAAGGAGTTGCCATCACACCAATCGCAAATGATGAAAGCGACCCAACAGACCAAACAAAAGACAGATTCTATTCCACTCAGCACTACATGTCAGCTGATGAACTCCTTCAAGAAGTTTTCTATCGCACGGATGACTAGGGAGCCATTGGGTGAAGCAGAGGCTAGGACGAACCAGAAACGACCGACTTGATAATCTACAAACAGCTACCACAGCTCCTTAGTTTTGGTCAGGCACAAAACCCACAGACTAAGATTAACCACAACATACAAAATAAGATTGGGGAAAAGCCTCTTTTAGGCAATTTCTCCAATCTTTTTGCTTTGCTCAGAAAAAATTAAAAAAACCAGTTGTTCCGCATTTCTAAGAGCTTTCACTCACACATTCACTACCGTTATTTTTATACGTCGAGCGCAATACGGACTGGTTTGCCTTTTGAAAACCAGTAAAAACTTGACTCGCCTTTATCTTTTACAAGCTCATGAAAAAACAGTCCACTGGACCGCCTCGATCTATAGTTGCTTGGCGAGGGAAAAAGAGATCCACCGGACCTGAAAAAACAACCCATCAAGGGTCTTACTCGCTTTCTTATTTTCGAGCTCGTGAAAAAACAGTCCACTGGACTGTTTTTTTAATCTTCATTTACAAATGGTAATAGTGCCATTACGCGAGCGCGTTTGATAGCTGTTGTTACTTTACGTTGGTTTTTAGCTGAAGTTCCAGTTACGCGACGTGGTAAGATTTTTCCACGTTCTGAAATGAAACGGCTAAGAAGCTCAGTATCTTTGTAATCAACATATTCAATTTTATTCGCTGCGATATAATCAACTTTTTTACGGCGTTTGAATCCGCCACGACGTTGTTGAGCCATGTTTTTCTCCTTTATAATTTTTATCTGTCCTTACCTAGAATGGTAAATCATCATCCGAAATATCCATTGGGTTTGTTGTCCCAAATGGGCTTTCTTCGCGTGCAAAGTTTGGTGTAGATTGTGCAGGCGCTTGATAGGAAGTATTGTAATCATTTCCACCAGCAAATGAATTACTTGCTTGATAACCTCCACCTTGGCCTTCACGTGCAGTACGACTTTCCAATAATTGGAAACTTTCTGCAACAACTTCTGTTACATAAACGCGTTGGCCTTGCTGGTTGTCATAACTACGAGTCTGAATACGACCAGTAATACCCACCAAAGCACCTTTCTTAGCCCAGTTTGCCAAATTTTCAGCTTGCTGGCGCCAGATGACCACATTGATAAAATCCGCTTCTCGCTCACCGTTTTGATTTTTAAAATTGCGATTCACCGCAAGTGTAAAAGTCGCAACAGCCTGATTAGACGGTGTGTAACGAAGTTCTGCATCACGGGTCATACGACCAACTAGTACTACATTATTTATCATAATCTACCTTCTTACGCGTCTAATTTTACAATCATATGACGAAGAATGTCGCCGTTGATTTTTGAAAGACGGTCAAACTCTTTAAGAGCTACGTCATCAGTTGCTTCAACGTTCACGATGTGGTAAAGTCCTTCACGGAAATCTTTGATTTCGTATGCAAGACGACGTTTTTCCCATGCTTTTGATTCAACAACAGTTGCACCGTTGTCAGTCAAGATAGAGTCAAAGCGTGCTACCAAAGCATTTTTAGCTTCTTCTTCAATGTTTGGACGAATAATATAAAGAATTTCGTATTTAGCCATTGATATGTTCCTCCTTTTGGTCTAATGACTCATGGTCTAGCCACGAGTAAGTGAGGGTTTCTCACAAGACATTATTATATCGCACTTTCAAGGAAATAGCAAGGAAAACAACAGGATTTTTGAATGAAATATAAAAAAGAGGGAACACGCTAAATTTCAAGTTCAAGTTAGCCAGTCTGTAAAAATTCTCTAGGAGATTTGTAACCCAATATCTTCTTTGGATAGTTGTTAATCCAGTTTTCAATAAATGCGACTTGTTGTTGCGTCGCATTTTTGCTTCCCTTAGGCAACCAACGCCTGATGAGTCTATTATGATTCTCATTAGTTCCTCTCTCCCAAGAGGAATAAGGATGGGCATAATAAATGTTCTCAGGATCAAAGACATCTGCCAAACGACTGAATTCAGGCCCGTTATCAGCTGTGATTGAGTTAATTTGATACTCTCTGAGGATCATTTTCAGAGCTTGATTGACTGAAGACGCGGACTTATCGGGAATAAGTCGGATGATTTGATAACGACTCTTTCTATCAGTTAGAGTCAACAGGCACTCGTTTTTTGCCCGTGTTTGAATAACCGTATCAATTTCAACATCACCAACATTCTCACGCTGATTAATGCTTTCAGGCCGTTCCTCAATCGATTTTCCAGCCGGCTTAAAGTTGGGACTCGCTTGCTTTTTCTTCGTTTTCTCTTTTCGAGGATAGAGCATGTCATCCTTGGTCAATCCTAAGTGTCCATGATGAATCCAGTAGTAAATGGTGGAGACGGAGACAGGTATCCCTTTTGCTTTTACCATCATCTCAGGAGAGTATTTCTGTTTGATGTAGTGCAGAATCTTTTCTTTGAGTTCCTTGGTTAGGGAAGCCTGCTTCACAGAATGTTTACGATTGTTTTGATAGGCTTCTTGAGCGAAGTCAGCTGAGTAGATTATTTCAAATTTTCCTTTACGCACTTGTTGTCTAACCTGACCACGTTTGACTTCGTTGTGAATAGTTTGAGGAGCTTTAGCCAATCTCCTAGCGATTTCACGATTTGAGAACCCTTCTTGAAGCCAACGTTCAATCATTCTACGCTCAGCTAGTGTCAACTGTTTCCTTTTTGGTGTATAATAGTTTTGCATCTCAGAATCTTTCTAATTGTTGTTGTGGTGATTACAATTATATCTCTCTGAGATGTTTTTTCATACCATTGAGTGGCTAACTTCATTTTAGAACTTTCGAAAGAGGGAACACCCCCTTTTTTCTAATATGTAACTAACTGGCGTTTGCCTGACAAGAAATAGGTACTGGTCAAGCTATCCTGACCGCCATTCACAAAGAGTTCGATGCTATTTGTATCAAGAACCACTAATACGTGGGGATTTTCAGCTTGCACAGCACGGCGTTCCGTAGACCAGGCTTCCTCTCCTTGAATCGCTTGTTTTAATGAACTGCGATCAATGTAGACTTCTTGCCTTTCTGCATCATAGCCAAATTCGATATAGTCCGCTTCGCTTCCCAATCGAAAGACCTTTCCACCACTCCAATCTCCTTGGAAATAGCCGACTTCAACTGCTCCTTGCTCAGGTAAGACGGGTAATTGCTCTAACAAGCTGGCAGGAAGTTCTTGAACCAGTACCCCGTTATCCCATTTCAATTTTCTTGGTAAGGTCATAGCACAAGCCCACTTATGGTCTAATTGATCCGTGATATTGGTCCGACCCCAAGTCTGCATCCAAGCAATCATAATGCGTTCCCCAGCTGTATTTTCCAAACTTTGAGGTGCATAGAAATCATGACCGTGGTCAATTTCTTTGACTGTTTCCAGTTCAAAGACCTTCTTGTCCCAATCTACACGACCTGTCATAATGACAGAAGAATTGATATTTGCATAGTCAAGACCTGTCTTTTCATATCGCATCGGCGACATAGCTAGGCAAGACACCCCATCCAATTCAAAGTAATCAGGACACTCCCACATAAAGCCTTGATGTGGCTCACCTTTTAAGAAAATAGAAGCAAAGTTCCAATTGACTAAGTCGGGTGATTCAAGTAGAACAATCGTCCCAACATCCTCACGATGTTTGGCAGCAACAACCGCATAATAATGGCCATTTTTTTCAAATAATTTTGGGTCTCGGAAATCACTGGCAATGAGCTCTTCTGGTAGCATCTCCCCTGTCGCAACTGGATTGGAGTCTAATTTTTCAAACTGAATGCCGTCTTTGGAAAAAGCCATGTTTTGCACTTGTGAAATAGAGCCATCTGCATTAACAATATGACCGGTATACATCAACCAAAGAACATCGTCTTTGACAATAGCACTTCCTGAGAAGCAACCATCCTTATCATAAGATTGATCAGGAGCAAGGGCCACTGGGAGATGTTCCCAATGGAGCAAATCCCTACTCTTTGCATGTCCCCAGTGCATTGGCCCCCACTGTGTTCCGTAGGGATAATATTGGTAAAACAAATGGTATTCCTCTCTGAAATACACCAAACCATTCGGATCGTTGATCCAGCCTATCGGCGCTGTAAAGTGAGCCTCAGGCTTGTACAAAGGATTCACCTCTGCTTGATGCTCCGCAATATACTCGTTGGCTTTGGTTACACTCAATACTTCTCCCATATTTTCTCGCTCTCTATTTCTATTTTTGATTTTCTAAGTATTTATCGTAGTATTTTTGTTTAATGGCTAACCAATCTGACAAGCCATATTTTTCTAATTCCTTGAGATAGTCATCCCATTCTTTATCGATGTTGCCGTTAACAATCCACTCTGCACGTTTGCGATAGATATAGTCATTCATATCTGCTTCAATTTGAGCAAGTTTATCCAAATCTTCTTCTTCCATGAAGACACGTGGGTAGATAGAATCATTGTTCATATATGGAACATAGGTCTGCTTCAAAATATCTAAGCGCCATGCAGCATCATCTGGTTTTGTTGTCACTTTACCATAGTAGCTGTCTAGGATAGCAAGAGGTCCTCCTACTTCTGTCTTCTGACGAAGCTCTCCTGGTGCTGTTCCTTCAAGTGGCAAGTGTTTCAAACTATTGGTTGCTTTGTCAAATTCAAAGATATTTTGTTGCGTATCATCGCCATAAGTCCCCCAGTTATTTTGAACAGATTGCAATGGTGCATACTGGGCATCAATCCATTTAGCTGTCAATTCAAGGTTTTTATTAGCACTTGTAATCACCATACGGTCGCGTGAGAAGCCCATTCCATTTGTACGAGCCACATGTTTTTTACCGCTTGGTCCTGCTAGGACTGGTAGGACATCATAGCTATCGTTAAAACCTGAAACGTTCGCCTTATCCCATGTAAAGTAAACCCCATATTGATGTTCGCCACCTTTTGCAATATAGGTGTTCCAATCTTGCTCAAAGGCTTCTGGATCAAGCAACCCTTTTTCTTGCAATTGACGAATAAATTTTACACCTTCTTTGTATTCTGGGTTGTCAGCCGTAAAGTCTACCACACCGTCATTTCCAACGACCAAGTGATCATCGTTATCCCCGATACCAAACGCTCCAAACAAGAGTTTGAAATCTTCATTTCCACCAGCATTGATAAAGGACATTGGAATTTCATCAGCTTTACCATTTCCATTTGGATCTTGTGTCTTGAAGGCTTCTAGAACTTTCACCAATTCATCTGTGGTAGTTGGCATTTCAAGATTTAATTTTTTCAGCCAATCTTTGTTAATCCAAGCCATGTCATTCACAGAGTGAATCGATTCTTTTCCGTCACCCAATTCCTCAATCCAAGGGAATGAATAGATATGACCATCTGGTGCTGTCATCAAGGCACGGTATTCTGGCTTCTCTTCCAAAATCTTCTGCAAGTTTGGCATGTATTTCTCAATCAAATCTTCAACCGGAATAATCACACCTTGTTTTGCCCATTTAACCAATTCGACATCAGAAGCACCGTCATTATGAATAGCATCTGGCAAGTCACCTGACGAAATATCCAAATTACGTTTTTCACCAAAATCAGATGAATAGTTTGTCCAGTCAATATGGACACCTGTTTCTTCCTCTAAACGTTGGTAAATCAATTTATCATTCGGATCTTTGGGAGCCAGTGGTGAACTACCTGTGATAAATTTCAAGGTCACTTTTTCCTTGAGCGGGAAAGAAACATTTTCGAGCTTGTAATCTGGACTTGAAGCTGTATTTTTGCTACCACAAGCAGCCAAGACCAAAGTAGATGTTGCTAATAGAGTCGCACTAAGACTCATCCATTTTTTCATTTTCATGAGAAAACTCCTTTTTTATTAATACAAATTTACTGATACTCTCTAAAAACTAATTTTCAGCGAGTATTACCCTTTCAATGATCCTGCCATAATACCCTTATCAAAGTATTTCTGGAAGAATGGATACATAACAATCAACGGTAAACTAGAGATAACAATTGTTGCATACTTAATCATTTCTGCAATCCGTTTCATTTCATTCATCGCAGCCTGAGCCCCAATCATATCTTTTCCTGGCTCACTTTGAATCAAAATCTTCCGCAAAACAAGTTGAAGCGGTTCTAAGTTTGGATCTTTGATATAAATCATGGCATCAAAGTATGAATTCCATTGTCCGACAAAAGCATATAGGAAAAGGACAAACATGATTGGCTTAGCAAGTGGCAACATAATCTTGACAAAGATTTCTAAATCATTTGCTCCGTCAATATAGGCTGCTTCTAACAACTCATCTGGAATACCTTGGAAATAAGTCCGTGCCAAAATGATATTCCACACATTAATAGCACCTGGTACAATAATGGCCCATACGGTATTTAGCATCCCCAAATCTTTCACAAGCAAATAAGTTGGAACCAGACCTCCACCAAAGAACATGGTAAAGATGAGAAAGGCATTAATCCATTTCTTTCCAACCAAATCCTTTTTCGATAAGGGATAGGCGGTCAGAACGGATAAAAACACCGTTAGAGTAGCAAAACTGAAGGAGTAAAAGAGAGAATTGAAGAAACCTCTTATAATTGACTTGTCACTAAATACCCTTTGATAGCCTTCAACCGTCCAATCAGCCGGATTAAAACTAATTCCTTTGCTAACAAGCACTTGAGGATCCATAAAGGAAGCTACTAAAATATAGATTAGCGGAACAAGTGTAATAAGGACCAAAAAGGCAATGATGATTTTATTGACAACTAGCATCCGCCGGTCAAATTTCGTATAAATCTGCGTATTCATTTTATCCTCCCTTATAATCCTTGACCATCATTCATTCGTTTCACAATTTGATTCACTGCAACCAATAAGATAACGTTGATAACGGCATTGAAGAGCCCTACTGCTGTCGAGTAAGAATAATCTCCTGAGACAAGACCGACCTTATAAACATAGGTTGAGATAATCTCGGAACTCGTCAAGTTGAGTGATGTTTGCATCAAGAAGGCTTTTTCATAGCCGACATTCATGATATTTCCAGCTGCCAGCACAAATTGAATCACCATAACAGGTCTTAAGGCTGGCAAATCAATATGCCAAATTCGTTGGAAAATATTGGCACCATCCATCTTCGCTGCTTCAATCAGGGACGTATCTACATTGACCAAGGTTGCTGTATACAGTGTAGAAGCCCAACCCATTCCTTGCCAGATTCCACTAAAAATATAAAGTGGTCTGAAGGCATTGGGATCGGTCAAAAAGTTCGCTTTAATCCCAAAAAGTGATAGTAGGCTATTGATTGGACCTCCAACTGAGAAGAAGAGAAATATCATTCCGACAATAACCACAACAGAGATAAAGTTTGGTGCATACAGAATGAGTTGAATCCGCTTTTTCGCCTTATCGCTTAGTAACTGATTGAGCATAATTGCCAAGATAATCGGTGGTAAGAAACCTAACAGCAAGCCATACACACTTAATTTCAAGGTGTTCCCTAACAAAATACCGAAGTTAGGAGAGGAGAGAAATTTAGTGAATTCTTGAAATCCAATCCACTCACTTCCCATTACACCCTTTAAAGGGTTGTAATCTTTAAAGGCAATCAAGACACCGTACATCGGTATGTACTTAAAGACAAACGTCAACAACAAGCCAGGAAATAGCATCATTAGCAATACTTTTTGCCGTTTGATCCTACTCCACAAAGAGTAATCCTTTCCTACGTTCATAATTCCTCCTTTTGAAACGTTTCAAATTTGAGAGAAAGGAGAAAACCTATTCACTCTTAATAGATTTTCTTTTTTGAAACGTTTCAGTTTTGTTGTAAAAAATAAATTTCCTACCTATAGTCTATCATTGGTAGCGCTTTCTGTCAAGTGTTTTTAAAAATTTTTTTGTTGTTTTTCCTTCAACATAGGAAATTGGTAAAATACTTTGGAGTTTAGGCTTTTGATTTTGTATGATAGCTAGCAAAATATCTACAGCTGTTTGAGCCATCTGCTTTAAGGGTTGCTTAATCGTAGATACATGGTAGTTTCTATCATTAGAAAAACGAATACCATCATAACCTATCACTTGAACATCATCAGGGACTCGTTTACCTTGTTTCTCTAGAATAGCAATCACATCTAAAGCTGTAAAATCATTGATTGCAAAGATACCATCAATTTGCGGATGTTGTTCCAGAAAAGCTTCTAGCTGTTCTAGAAAATTATCAAATGGCTCTTCTAAATCAAAAATCAAGCATTCCTTATCCGTCAACCTTACTGTCTCTTCAAAAAATTGACGGCGTTTTTTGGTCTCATTGACCGTGTTGTTGTGACTCCCCACAAAAGCTAGATGCTGGCAACCCTTTTCTAAAAGCATTTGCGCTGCAAGTTCACCACCTGTTTGATTATCAGATGTGACACAAGCAATTTCCTTATCCTGATACGTTCTATCAATACTTACAAAAGGAATATTCGATGCTAAATAATCTTCAATTGGACTATAGGTAATCGCAATAATGCCGTCTACCTTATTTTGTCTCAACATAGATAAATATTCAATCTCTTTTTTTGCGCCATCTGTATTGCACAGCAATAATTTATAATTCTTCTTGCTGAGGGCTTCTTCAACAAAAAAGGCAAACTCGCTAAAGAATGGATGCCAAATGGTCGGCAGAATTAAAGCGACTGTCTCTGTCCGATTGGTTTTCATTCCTCGGGCATAAACATCTGGAATATAATCAAGCTCAGCAATCGCTTGTTGAACCTTTTCAAGCGTTGTTTTCTTAATACCTTGCTCTTGGTTGATGACACGCGATACTGTACCTACACTGACGCCCGCTCGCTGTGCTACATCTTTCATTGTAACCGATTTTTTTTGCTTATCCTCCATCACTTCACCTCCTTTGTTTTTTATTATATCATTTTTTGAAATCGTTTTCCATATTTTTTTCAAGAAATAGATTATCTAGCTATGAAAGTACAAAAGAAACCCATTCCTAATCTACAAGAATAAGTCGTTTTCTCACCAATATAGACTAGCAAAAAAGCCAAGCACTACTGCTCAGCTTTCTCATTCTATTCAACACTAAACAAATATGGGTATACTGGTTGGCCACCTTGGTGGATTTCCACTTCAATGTCTTCAAATTTTTCTTCTAATGCTTCGGCGAGGGTTTCGGCTAATTCTTGATGACCATCTTCTCCAACGTAGATAGTAACAATCTCGCTGTCTTCATCTAGCATCGCTTCAAAAGTTGCCTCTAGCGTTGCCATCATATCAGGATTAGACACAACAATCTTACTGTCAACCATGCCAAGATTGTCATTTTCATGAATTTCAAGACCGTCAATCGTCGTATCACGAACTGCCGTCGTCACACTACCACTTTTAACATCGACAAGCGAAGCTGTCATCGCTTCAAAGTTTGCTTCAATATCGCGGCTTGGATCAAAGGCTAATAAACTAGTAAATCCTTGCGGAATCGTCCGTGTTTCCACGACTTTGACAGCTACTTCTGCAACTTCTGCTGCTGATTGAGCCGCCATTAAGATGTTCTTATTATTCGGCAGTAAGATAACGTTGCGTGCATTGACCAAATCAATTGCCTTCACAAAGTCTTCGGTAGAAGGATTCATGGTTTGACCACCTGAAATCACATAGTCTACCCCTTGTGACTTGAAGATTTCAGTTAAACCTTCACCCGCTGCAACAGCAATCACTGCGTATTCTGTTTGTTCAGCTGGCTTTTGGAAACTTTCTTCTTTTTCCACCTGCGCTTCGTGTTGCTCACGCATATTATCTACTTTGACCTTGACCAAACTACCATATTGAAGACCTGCCTGCATAACCAGTCCTGGATCCTCCGTATGGACGTGGACTTTCACGATTTCATCATCATTCACTACCAAGAGAGAATCCCCTAAGTCATTCAAATAGGTACGAAATTCTTCGTAATCAAATTCTTTTACATAAGTTGGCCCTTGACGAAGAGCCACCATGATTTCTGTACAGTAACCAAATGTAATATCTTCTGTTGCAACATGTCCCGCTACTGACTTATGATGCTCTGCATTAATCATCCCAGACATCACCGCAGGAGTTGCTTCAAAATCATCAGAAGCAATGTATTCACCAGTTAAAGCCGCTAAAAAGCCTTCATAGATATAAACCAGACCTTGGCCACCAGAATCTACTACACCAACTTCTTTCAATACCGGAAGCAAATCTGGTGTTTTCTTGAGTGCACGTTTTGCTCCCTCTAGGGTTGCACGCATCACTTCAACTGCATCATCTGTCTGCTCAGATTTTTTCAAAGCTGCAGTTGCTGCACCACGAGATACCGTAAGGATTGTCCCTTCAACCGGCTTCATTACCGCTTTATAAGCTACTTCAACACCATGCTGGAAGGCTTGTGCTAGGTCTTTTCCTGTTAACTCGTCTTTTCCTTTAACTGATTGGCCAAAACCACGGAATAATTGAGAAGTGATTACTCCTGAATTTCCACGAGCTCCCATCAACAAGCCTTTGGATAAAATTTGAGCTGCTTCACCAACCGTATTAGCAGGTTTATCAGACACTTCTTTTGCACCATTGGTAATGGTCATGCCCATATTGGTTCCTGTATCTCCATCTGGAACAGGAAAGACATTTAATGAATTCACATATTCTGCTTGTTTATTCAGACGAGTTGATGCAGCTTGCACCATTTCTTGAAATAAACTAGTTGTAATTTTAGACACCATTATTCTCCTACGACTTTGATATTTTGAATATAGACATTGACCGTATCTGCTGCAATCCCTAATTGATTTTCCAAGTTAAATTTCACACGCTCTTGGATATTACGAGAAACCTCACTGATTTTGACACCATAGCTCATCACAGTATAGACATCTACTGCGATATGCCCTCCTTCTGTCGTCTTAATCACAACACCCTTGGCATAATTTTCCTTACCGAGAAGCGCTTGGAAATTATCCTTAATCGCAGATTTGCTGGCCATACCAACAACGCCAAAAATCTCTGTCGTAGCACCACCCACAACCGTAGCAATGACATCATCTGTTAGCTCAATCTGGCCATCTTTTGTATTGATTTTAACCGTCATTTTTCGTACCTCAAATCATTTTATCACTCTATTTTACCATATTTTCTCACGAGTGTAAAAAACTAGGCTGTTACAGCAGATTAGACTTTTCAAACGGATAGTAGCACGCCTTCGGCAATAAAATAAAAAAGGTCATTGGACTGTCTCGGATTGCAGAAAAAGTTTTTTTGAGATACTTTTCTTAGGTGGTACGGACGGTAGCGACTTCCTGTGGAGTAAAATAATCCAGTGGATTATTTTAGCCCGAGCCCAGAAACAAAGGAGCGAGGATAATCGATTTCAGCGAAATCACGACTTCTGTCTCACTCCCACTTTTAGCACGGCGGTGGTGGCGGTATTATGCTCGCTACGCTCGCAAATTTTCTAACCTTGAAACTACAGAAATTTAAATATTGTTGTAATGTTTTTCTGAATTGTGAGGTTTGCCTACATTCTGAAACAGCTTATCAGGCTATCTGCATTTTCCGGTTTTAAGATTCAGAGAAAAAGAAGTCCACCGGACTTCTAAACTCGCTATTCTGTTTTCTTAGCTCGTGAAAAAGAGGTCCACCGGACCTCTAGACTCGCTATTCTGTTTTTTTAAACACGTTCAATTTTACCTGATTTAAGTGCGCGAGCTGAAGCCCAAACTTTTTTAGGTTTTCCATCAATCAAAACAGTTACTTTTTGAAGATTTGGTTTTACCGCACGTTTTGTTTGGTTCATCGCATGTGAACGGTTGTTTCCTGATACAGTTTTACGACCTGTAAAATAACATACTTTAGCCATGTGTATTCCTCCTCATTTGATCAAATATTACGGATGTGCTAGCACCACATACTTGACTATTCTACCAAAAAATATGACTCTTGGCAAGAAGAACTTTTAATTTTTTTAAAATCAGCACATTGTCAAGCCAAGCGAAAGTTCTAAAATGAAGTTAGCCACTCAATGGTATGAAAAAACATCTCAGAGAGATATAATTGTAATCACCACAACAACAATTAGAAAGATTCTGAGATGCAAAACTATTATACACCAAAAAGGAAACAGTTGACACTAGCTGAGCGTAGAATGATTGAACGTTGGCTTCAAGAAGGGTTCTCAAATCGTGAAATCGCTAGGAGATTGGCTAAAGCTCCTCAAACTATTCACAACGAAGTCAAACGTGGTCAGGTTAGACAACAAGTGCGTAAAGGAAAATTTGAAATAATCTACTCAGCTGACTTCGCTCAAGAAGCCTATCAAAACAATCGTAAACATTCTGTGAAGCAGGCTTCCCTAACCAAGGAACTCAAAGAAAAGATTCTGCACTACATCAAACAGAAATACTCTCCTGAGATGATGGTAAAAGCAAAAGGGATACCTGTCTCCGTCTCCACCATTTACTACTGGATTCATCATGGACACTTAGGATTGACCAAGGATGACATGCTCTATCCTCGAAAAGAGAAAACGAAGAAAAAGCAAGCGAGTCCCAACTTTAAGCCGGCTGGAAAATCGATTGAGGAACGGCCTGAAAGCATTAATCAGCGTGAGAATGTTGGTGATGTTGAAATTGATACGGTTATTCAAACACGGGCAAAAAACGAGTGCCTGTTGACTCTAACTGATAGAAAGAGTCGTTATCAAATCATCCGACTTATTCCCGATAAGTCCGCGTCTTCAGTCAATCAAGCTCTGAAAATGATCCTCAGAGAGTATCAAATTAACTCAATCACAGCTGATAACGGGCCTGAATTCAGTCGTTTGGCAGATGTCTTTGATCCTGAGAACATTTATTATGCCCATCCTTATTCCTCTTGGGAGAGAGGAACTAATGAGAATCATAATAGACTCATCAGGCGTTGGTTGCCTAAGGGAAGCAAAAATGCGACGCAACAACAAGTCGCATTTATTGAAAACTGGATTAACAACTATCCAAAGAAGATATTGGGTTACAAATCTCCTAGAGAATTTTTACAGACTGGCTAACTTGAACTTGAAATTTAGCATTGTCAAGCCAAGTGCCATTTATAAAATTCTAAAAAATATAGGATTTGTTGCACTAATTGCTTGATTTATTTGTAATTAGTGATACAATAGAAATTAGAAAGCGCTTTCTTTTTCATCTTCTTCCTATTTTTATGTGCACGATAGCTCTGAAAACGTTGGAAAATGCATGCTTTTATTAACTGTTAATTTATTATCTTGTACGATAATAAATAAGGTTACTGCAACAGATATAAATAGTAGTGCCGCAATCCAAACAGACGAAGATTACACTGCTCAGCAAAGCGAGATTGAGAATGAATTATCTCACTGTTGATGGAGAGAGAGTCTATTTTGATTATGAACAAGCTCAGAAAAACAGTGAAGATTAGGTGAATCGAAAATTTAATCTAGATAAATATCTAAAGGTAGAAACCCCTATTCACGGTAACTATTGTGGTCCAGGACACAATGGGGATAATGTCATTCTACCGGTGATTGATGTATTAGCTTAGGGATGCCAAAATCATGATAGATATTACCAGTAGGAAGGATGTCATCGTCCGTTATTAGAGTATCTCTGCATCAATAGACATTGGATTCTAGCCGATGTCCACTGAAAGGCAGATACTATGAAGATTTATTTCGAGGTGATACAATGTTAAAGGTTCGTCAATTCGTATCGCGATACAAGATAGATTGGTATTGTGTATTAGTTGTGCTACTATTGTGGTCCACTCTTTTTTGGGCATCTGAGTGGCAACTGTCATTTTTGGGGAAAGAAATGACTTGGTTTGAGCTACTACTAAGATATACTCTACCGAATATGGGAGTTGTGTTTATAATTTCTTCTATCTTTCTGCGTAGAATAAAACTGTTTATTTTAGGTGTGGCTTGCTATAATGCTTTTCTACTCACCTATGCTTTTGAATGGTTTCGCTACAGTATAATTCATTGGTTTACTAATCAATAATGGTCACTTCTCTGACTATTGGTATGCGTCAAACTATTAAATCTATAGAAGAGTTGAGGCTGGACACTTTTGTCTGGCTCTTTTTTTCATGGCTTTTAGCCATAATAAAACAACTTCTCCACGGAGAAGTTGTTAGATGTTTGGGCTAATTAAGCCTTGTTTTCAGAACCGAAAACGTCAATACGCTCTTCAACAGATGCTTGGATAGCTTTTACACCGTCAGCCAAGAACTTACGTGGGTCAAAGAGTTTTTTCTTGTCGTATTCTGCTTCGTTTGCTTCATAAGATGCTGCAAATTTACGAGTTGCGTTTGCAAATGCGATTTGGCACTCAGTATTTACGTTTACTTTTGCCACACCAAGTTTGATAGCTGCTTGGATTTGCTCATCAGGAATACCAGAACCACCGTGAAGTACGATTGGGAAACCTGGAACAGCTTCTGTCAATTTCTTCAAGTGATCAAGGTCAAGACCTTCCCAGTTCGCTGGGTATGGACCGTGAATGTTACCGATACCTGCTGCCAAGAAGTCGATACCAGTTTCTACCATTGCTTTTGCATCTTCGATTGGAGCAAGTTCACCAGAACCGATAATTCCGTCTTCTTCTCCACCGATTGTTCCAACTTCAGCCTCAACCGAAATTCCTTTTGCGTGTGCCAATTTAACCACTTCGCGTGCTTTTTCAAGGTTTTCTTCAACTGGAAGGTGTGAACCGTCAAACATGATTGAAGTGTAACCTACTTCGATACACTCAAGTGCATCTTCGTAATGACCATGGTCAAGGTGAATAGCTACTGGAACTGTGATGTTCATTGATTCTACAAGGTTTGCAATCAAGTTACGAGCTACTTTGTAACCACCCATGTATTTTGCTGCACCCATTGATGTTTGGATTAAAACAGGAGCTTTTTTAGCTTCTGCTGCACGCAAGATAGCTTGAGTCCACTCAAGGTTGTTTGTGTTAAATCCACCAACTGCGTAACCATTGTCACGAGCTGCTTGGACGAATTTTTCTGCTGAAACGACTGGCATTTTCTAGCCTCCTCTTAATTTTTGTGGGCTTCTCCCACTTACATTGTTTATTTTATCACGTTTTCGAGAAAAACGCCACTTTTTTTCTGCTCTTTCAATCTAGTTTTTGAAAAATGCGTAGATTTTCACATCCTATTTACAAGAAAAAGACTGGATAAACCAGCCTTCATTAGTGCGGAGAGAGGGACTTGAACCCTCACGACCTAAAGCGGTCACAGGATCCTTAGTCCTGCGCGTCTGCCAATTCCGCCATCCCCGCGATTGAGTACCTTAACAGTATATCAAGGATTGACTCTCTTGTCAAGAGATTTTGTCAACTTTTTTCAAATTTTCATGTTTTCTTACTATTAAAAAGTTCTAAAATGAAGTTAGCCACTCAATGGTATGAAAAAACATCTCAGAAAGATATAATTGTAATCACCACAACAACAATTAGAAAGACTCTGAGATGCAACACTATTATACACCAAAAAGAAGACATTTGACACTAGCTGAGCGTAGAATGATTGAGCGTTGGCTTCAAGAAGGGTTCTCAAATCGTGAAATCGCTAGAAGATTAGAAAAAGCTCCTCAAACTATTCACAACGAAGTCAAACGTGGTCAGGTTAGACAACAAGTGCGTAAAGGAAAATTTGAAATAATCTACTCAGCTGACTTCGCTCAAGAAGCCTATCAAAACAATCGTAAACATTCTGTGAAGCAGGCTTCCCTAACCAAGGAACTCAAAGAAAAGATTCTTCACTACATCAAACAGAAATACTCTCCTGAGATGATGGTAAAAGCAAAAGGGATACCTGTCTCCGTCTCCACCATTTACTACTGGATTCATCATGGACACTTAGGATTGACCAAGGATGACATGCTCTATCCTCGAAAAGAGAAAACGAAGAAAAAGCAAGCGAGTCCCAACTTTAAGCCGGCTGGAAAATCGATTGAGGAACGGCCTGAAAGCATTAATCAGCGTGAGAATGTTGGTGATGTTGAAATTGATACGGTTATTCAAACACGGGCAAAAAACGAGTGCCTGTTGACTCTAACTGATAGAAAGAGTCGTTATCAAATCATCCGACTTATTCCCGATAAGTCCGCGTCTTCAGTCAATCAAGCTCTGAAAATGATCCTCAGAGAGTATCAAATTAACTCAATCACAGCTGATAACGGGGCTGAATTCAGTCGCTTGGCAGATGTCTTTGATCCTGAGAACATTTATTATGCCCATCCTTATTCCTCTTGGGAGAGAGGAACTAACGAGAATCATAATAGACTCATCAGGCGTTGGTTGCCTAAGGGAAGCAAAAATGCGACGCAACAACAAGTCACATTTATTGAAAACTGGATTAACAACTATCCAAAGAAGATATTGGGTTACAAATCTCCTAGAGAATTTTTACAGACTGGCTAACTTGAACTTGAAATTTAGCGTTTTCTTACTATTAAGGCCCAAAGATTAGTGGCTATTTTTCACCGCTGCTGTTACAAAGGCAGTGTATAGGCCTTCTGGACGGTTTGGACGACTGGAGAGTTCTGGGTGATACTGACATGCCACAAAGAATTGATTATCAGGAATTTCCACAATTTCGACCAGACGATTATCAGGTGATACACCAGAGAATACAAAACCTGCTTTTTCAAAGGTTTCACGGAATTGGTTGTTAAATTCGTAGCGATGACGATGGCGTTTTTGGACAACATCTTGATGGTCATAGGCAGCTGCGGCACGACTTCCTTTTTTCAACTTAGTTGGATACAATCCCAAGCGAAGCGTTCCGCCCATGTCTTCGATATCGATTTGATCGCGCATGATATCAATGATTGGATACGGTGTTGCTGCATCCAATTCTGCAGAATTTGCCCCTTCAAGTCCAAGAACATGGCGGGCAAACTCGATACAAGTTAACTGCATTCCAAGACAAACCCCCAACATTGGCACATCTTGTTCGCGTGCATATCTGATGGCTTGAATTTTTCCTTCTGTTCCACGTTGACCAAATCCGCCAGGAACGATAATACCATCCGCATGACCAAGCAAGTCTACTACATTGTCCGCTGTCACATCATTGGCATTGATCCAATCAATCTTCACTTCCGCATCATTGGCATAGCCAGAATGTTTCAAAGCTTCCACAACAGAGATATAGGCATCTTGCAATTCCACATATTTTCCAACCAAGGCAATCTTCACTTGTTTTTTCAAGTTCATGACCTTGTCCACCATAGCAGACCATTCTGTCATGTCTGCTGCTGGCGCATCAATCTTCAAATGGTCACAAACGATTTGATCCATGTTTTGTGCTTGCAAATTGAGCGGAATTTGATATAAATGCTCTACATCAAGCGACTCAATCACTGCTTCTGGTGCCACATCACAAAATTGGGCCAATTTATTCTTAATGCCTTGACCAGCCGGCTCTTCTGTCCGAATCACCAACATATTTGGCTGAATACCAAGTCCGCGCAATTCTTTAACCGAATGCTGAGTTGGCTTGGTTTTCATCTCACCTGCCGCCTTCAAATAAGGAAGGAGAGTTGTGTGGATATACATAACATTATCAGCGCCCACATCCGCCTTCATTTGGCGAAGAGCTTCAAGAAATGGCAGACTTTCAATATCTCCAACTGTTCCTCCGACTTCTGTGATAATCACATCTGAGTCCGTTGTCGTTGCAGCTCGTTTGATTTTTTCCTTCAAAGCATCTGTAATATGCGGAATGACCTGAACGGTTGCTCCCAGATATTCTCCTTTGCGCTCCTTACGAAGAACTTCGCTGTAAATCTTCCCTGTCGTCACGTTTGAATATTTATTGAGATTAATATCAATAAAACGTTCATAATGACCCAGATCAAGGTCCGTCTCTGCTCCATCATCTGTAACAAATACTTCCCCGTGCTGATACGGGCTCATTGTCCCTGGGTCAATATTGATGTATGGGTCAAATTTTTGAATTGTGACCTTCAAACCGCGATTTTTCAAGAGACGTCCCAAACTAGCAGCTACAATCCCTTTTCCGATTGAGCTGACCACGCCACCCGTTACAAAAATATACTTTGTTGCCATGCAATTCTCCTTAAAAAACAAAAATAGCTCCCTGAAACAGGGAGCACTGACCTCAAAAGAGGTGCCCGATTAATAGCATATCGAAAATGAGAACATTTGTCAAATGATAATTATGCCTCATCGACTGTATCGTCATCTTCTTCAGAATAATCATCATCTTCTTCATTCAATTCGACTTCTTCATCAACCAAATCCTCGTCTGGGATAATTTCATTGATTTCTGAATCGTATGACTCTACTTCATCTTTTTCGTCATCTGGATTGTCATCGCCATATTCAGTTGCAGCCGTTGCATCAAATCCATCTTCATCCTCTGGATCATCATTTCCGTAATCGATCGCATCCTCATCGCCATCCATAAAGGCATTGACACGTTTTTTCTTCCGTTTTGGTGCATCTTCATCATCTTCTTCAAGTGTAATGACTTCTTCATCAATCTCATCAATCGCATACCATGAACGAAGCCCCCATTTGTTTTCACCTAGAGGGATGAAGCTACCGTCCACATTCAAATCAGAATAGAAGGTAGGAAGGGCAGCACGAATATCGCTATTTGATTTTTCAAGATAGTTTTGCACCTCATTCACTAAATCATTAAAATACATCTCGTTATCACGGCCACGTTCTTCCAAGATAGCACGTGCCACCTCAATCATGGATAGTTCACTTTTTTCTTGTCCTGCAAATACCGTTAATTCCAAGGTTATTCTCCTTATGTCTATCTGAGTCCGTTTCAGCAACAAAAGCTTAGGACGCATTCATTTTTGTCTTTCCTTACTATTTTACGCTAAAATCAGTAAATAGTCAAAGATAATTTTATCCTTATAAAAATGAGAGAAAAATAGAAGCTGAGACTTAGCTCAACCTCTATTCATCGATTTTTTGTGTTATTTTACAGTTGCTGTGCTTGTAATCACTTCCACAGCTTTTTTCACTGCAATGTCATGTTTCAACATATCTTCTGAAAGAAGGCGACGTACTTGTTCTACTTCCATGTTATATGTTGCAGCCAATTCAGTGATTTCTGCTTCGATTTCTTCTGCTGTTGCTTCAAATCCTTCTGCTTTTGCTACTGCTTCAACGACAAGATTTGTTTTTGTGCGTTTTTCAGCATCTGCTTCGTATTGTTTATGAAGGTCATCTTGTGTAGTTCCTGTGATTTGGAAGTACATGTCTGGTGAGATACCTTGTTGTTGCATACCGCCAAGGAATTCGTTGATAGCGCGGTGTACTTCTTCGTGAACCATTTCTTCTGGAAGGTCAACGATTTCTGCATTTGCAACTGCCAAATCAAGCGCTGCTGATTCAACTGCATCGTCAAAAGCAATTTCTTTTGCTGCTTCTAATTCTTTGCGGTATTTCGCTTTCAACTCATCAAGTGTTTCCACTTCTTCGTCAAGATCTTTTGCCAATTCATCATCAAGTGCTGGCACTTCTTTTGCTTTTACTTCATGAATTTTTGTCACAAAGAGAGCTGGTTTTCCTGCCAAGTCTGCTGCTTGGTAATCTTCAGGGAAGGTTACTTCTACATTTACTTCTTCACCTGCACTGTGACCTACCAATTGGTCTTCAAATCCTGGGATAAATTGACCGCTACCAAGAGCCAATGAGAAGTTCTCACCTTTTCCACCGTCAAATTCAACTCCGTCGATTGACCCAACAAAGTCAATCACAACTGTATCGCCTTCAGCTGCTGGTTCCTCCTTGATGACCAATTCTGCTAACGTATTGCGTTCGCGCTCAACTTTTGCATCTACTTCTTCATCTGTTACTTCTTTTGTTGCTTCAACAGATACTGCTAAGTTTTTGTAGTCACCTAATTTCACTTCTGGTTTTGTAACGACTTCAGCAGTAATCGTCCAGTCTTGACCTTTTTCCATTGATACAACGTCGATTTTTGGTTGCGCAACCACTTCAAGACCTGCTTCTGCTACCGCTGCTTCATAGGCTACTGGTAAAAGAGCATTGACAACATCTTGGTACAATGATTCTTCACCAAATTTTTGGTTGAAGACCGCACGTGGCAAGTGACCTTTACGGAATCCAGGTACGTTAATATCTTTCTTAACCTTGTTAAATACACGATCCAATTCTGGTTTGATAGCATCTTGAGCGATTGTAAATGTCAAGACACCACGGTTTGTTTCTTTTGATTCAAATGATACAGACATTCTGTCATTTCTCCTTAAAATTTTATTGCATACACGCTATTATATCATATCTCTCTATATTCTCCAAATTTTTGTGCCAAATCTTTTCATAACGTAATTTCCCAAAGTAAGTTCCACTTTCGTTTTCGAAGCGGAAGTTAGTCTAAAACGGATTTTTATGGTGGAATTAAGTCTGAGACGTTTGGGTTAGAAATGAGCCCTTACGATGACAAAATACAAACACCTTACCCTCTCAGACCGCAATGATATCCAGCTAGGATTAGAAAGAGGAGATTCCTTCAAAACCATCGCACAATTCATCCTTAAAGATCCTACTACTGTTTCCAAAGAAATCAAACGTAACAGACAGATCAGAACATCTACTAGTGATGGGCTTCCTTGTCCTCTCCTTGATAAGGCTCCTTTTGTCTGTAACGCTTGCCCTAAGAGAAGACAAAATTGTGGCTATAAAAAAATATTCTATTTCGCTAAACAAGCTCAAAAACAATACGAACAAACTCTCGTTGAAGCTCGTGAAGGAACACCTCTCAATTCTCAAACCTTCTGGGACATGGATAAAATCATTTCAGATGGGGTGAGAAAGGACGGTCTTATGAGGACTTCCAAAAGTATTTGACCCATAACCAACTAACTTCTTGGTTAGAAATGGACACGGTTATGGGGCGTATTGGTGGAAAACTGCTCCTCACTTTCAACGTCTCTTTCTGTAACTTTATCTTCGCTAGACTTCTGGACAATAAAACTGCCGCTGAAGTCGCTAAGCACCTCTACGAGATCAAGAAGGCCTTCTTTCAAGCAGGGAAAGATTTCCATGAGTTATTCCCTGTTATCCTAACTGACAATGGTGGGGAATTCGCTAGAGTCGATGATATTGAAATGGACGTGAGAGGAGAGGTAAACCTCTTCTTCTGTGATCCTAACCGGTCTGACCAGAAAGCAAGAATCGAGAAGAAGCATACCCTCATTCGAGATATTCTCCCTAAAGGAACGAGCTTTGATACCTTAACTCAGGACGATATCAACCTGGTCTGTTCGCATGTCAATAGCGTGAAACGCGCTGCTTTGAATGGAAAGTCAGCTTATGAACTTTTTACGTTTACCTATGACGAAGAACTGGCTAAGCTTCTCGGTATTTCCTTAATTCCCGCTGAAGACGTCTGCCAGTCTCCTAAAGTATTGCAACATAAATCCTAAAAACGAACCGAATAAAATCCACTCAAACGTCTCACACTAACTTCCACCATAGCGGAACTTAATCTGAAACGCTTTCAGATGAGGGGTTTTTGTGCGCTCTTTTTTTCAACTACCATTCGCCTAAAAAAGCCATGAAATCAACAATTATAAAAACCAGTGGAACTTACTCTGACATGGATTTCCACTGGTTTTTAACGTTTTTATCAGACTAAATGCCACTTTAAGAGGCTATGGAAGTTAGTTTGAGAATTTAGCATTGCGTATCGGTTATGACAGAAGCTACAAAATCGTCTTTACTATATGGAGCCCCATATCTGCTAGCACGATGCGCCCTCGCCTAATTCGAGCATTGTTTAATTGTCAAATTTCTCTGTTCCACAGAAATTGAACTGGTTTGCACTGCACTCCCTTCTTCTCCCTTAAGGACCCTTTTAAAACCTGCTTGAAGTTCTTGATTTTCCGTCGGTTTGACATAGACCCTATCACCATTTGTAGTGGGCGAATGAAAAACAATCACCTCCCCTTGCGCCGTAACGGCAAAGAAATAGGTATGAACATCCGGGTAATTATTCCAATTTTTATAAATTTCTACAATACGGTAGGTGCAGTACCGTCACCAGTCTCTGAGAGTTGGGCATCTAATTTTTGGGAGGATTCATCCTCATAAGAATAGATTTGGTCTATCATTTTGCCAGCTTCTTGTTCTGCCACATAGCCTATCTGTCCCATTTACTGGCTCCACTCTTCAATAAAATGCACCAACTGAACATACTTCCCTTGATCCCAAAACGTCTGAATAGCTGACGCTTTAGTGTCCACCTCAGATATTTTTCTTACTTGACCACTAGAAGTAGTAGTTGATGTATCGTTTGAGTTGATTTCGCTTCTCTTGTCTGGCGTGACTTCTTCCTTTTGGCTACAAACGCCTAGCAAAACTATTGCTAATACGAGACTCCCAATTATTTTTCCATAGGACTGCATAATTAACTCCTTTCTACATGTTACTTTTATTATGATCTATTCCAGAGCTTATGACTATCCTGAACCCTTCTAAATTAAAGTTAGCATCTTACATTAGACTGTTCCAAATGAAGCCAAGAAAGACTTCGCTTGCCAATACTTGTGTCCCCTATAAAACCAAAAGGATTTCCATCATCTGGCTTTGGAAATCCTTTCGTACTACTCACCTATTGTGTCTAACCAAAACGAAAACATGTAGGCTGTATTTGCTTCTAGCAAGTATTCATCATGAACTGGTGCGCCCCAAGAATTATCTCCTCCAACACCCATTTGAGCCGCCAATAGACGAATCCATGTGAATTGAGATGGTCCCAATTCTTCTTGGTGCGTTGCTTGCTCTAATTCATAAGCACTATGTGGTAACACACTCATTTCGAACGGTTTGTCCTTAGCGGTAAAACGCAAACCATACCCTTGCGAATCTGCCACTTCCAACCATCTAACATTACAACGATTCCCTGTTTCCTGCGGAACTAGGTAGGGCTGTAAATTTTTCTGAGCTGTTGTGTCAAAAATACCCAATCGTGCTCCTGACTTGCGATCAATATAGTTCTCCTCTGGTCCGTAGCCATAATATCGCACATGATGATAAGAGTTTTTTACCTTAAAATCAATCCCATATAGGGGTAAACTTGGTAGACCTTCATATCCTGGGTAATGTCCCTCAATCCGAATACGCCCCTTTCCATCAACCATATAAGCAACAGTATGAACAACATCTGTACCAATCGGCAACTGATGAGTGAATCGAATCGTTACTCCCGTCATAGATTCTTCCACGGATACATCAACACATTTTTGATATAGACTGGCACCTAACCAACTCCCCCTATCAAAACCATGCTTTGCTCCTCGATCATTGTCTGTTAAAGCACGCCAAAAGCTTGTCTTAGGAGTTCTGGTAATAAATTCCGTCCCATTTTTCACATAAGAAACTAGGCCACCTTCAATGACAGAAAATAAAATATCAAAATTATAGCCATGCACTCCAATATGACCATCACCCTTGACTACACGAAAATCGGCTGGAAAATCGGCTGGAAAATCGGCTGGAACCACACTAGACTCTACACATTGTATTGTCTGACCCCAACTCAATTCATGCCCTTTTTCTGCCCACAATGTATCCTTGCATAAATGCTGAGTTACCTCATAGGTATATTCACCTGCTATTGTTTGTCTTGGATAATCAAGCGATACATAGGTCACTTCTCCAGCTAAAATCGTTCGTTGAAATTCCTTTTGCCAAATTAACTCTCCATCACGCCTCAAGCGGGCTACAAAATAGGAATCACTAGTATCAGCAAACAAACATTGATTATGGATGGTTACTCCATGTACATCCGGCTTCAGGATGACATTTGCATACAATTGTTTCACCTCTTGTAATTTCGCAGTCGGTTTGCGATTAGCAAATACTAAGCCATTGCCGCAAAATTCAAAATCTGTAGCACGATCCCCCCAATCCCCACCGTATGTAAGGACTTTTTGACCAAAATCATTCTGCTTGAAAAGCGCTTGGTCAATATAGTCCCAGATAAAACCTCCTTGATAATGTGGATACCGATTCGCCAATTCCGTATAAAGGTGCATTCCTCCTAAAGAATTTCCCATCGCATGCATATACTCACACAAAATAAGCGGCTTAGAAGGTTTCTTCTCAAGATATTGGATTACATCAGCAGGCGTGGTGTACATCTGCGACTCTACATCGCTGGCCTCTTCAAACTCTCTATTCCAAAAAACACCTTCGTAGTGGACAATTCGTGTATCATCCACCTTGTGGAAAAATTCCGTCATCGCAGCGATGCATTCCCCAGCATACGATTCATTCCCGCAAGACCACATCAGGATGGATGGATGGTTTTTATCTCTCTGGAACATGTTGTTTGCACGATCTAACACATTCTCACGCCACATCGGTAAACTCCCCGGTACATTCCATGAAGGTTCGACTCCGACAGGCTTCTGCCAAGAGCCGTGACTTTCTAAATTCGCTTCGTCAATTACATATAAGCCATATTCGTCACATAGCTCATACCAGCGACTCTGGTTTGGATAATGAGATGTCCGCACAGCATTAATATTATGCTGTTTCATCAGACGAATATCCCAGAGCATTTCTTTCTCAGTTATTGCACGCCCCCTTTCCGGATGAAATTCGTGTCGGTTGACTCCTTTGAAAATAATACGTTCTCCATTCAGATACATCACTCCGTTTTGGATTTCAAACGTCCTAAAACCAACCTGTTGCCGTACAACTTCAATAGTCTGGTTATCCCGAACAAGCCGTAATTCCAACTGATAAAGATTTGGTTGCTCTGCACTCCAAGTAAGCACCGAAGAAAGTTGTTTTTCTAAAATAATTTTTTCTTTGGCTACTTCACGGTGCTGATAAACAACATCTCCTCCTGCATTTTTCAATTCTGCACAAAGATAAACATCTGTCACATCGCCGACAATTTGTAGCTCTGCCCAAAAAGAACCATTCTGATAGTGATTCGCTAGGCTTCCCTTTACAAATAAATCTTGCACATGAACTTCCGGAATAGCATATAGATAGACTTCCCTAAAAATCCCTGAAAATCGCCAAAAATCTTGATCCTCTAACCAACTTGCACTTGAACGTTTATAAACTTCAACAGCTAGCTTATTTTCCCCTTTTTGAATATACTCCGTAACATCAAACTCAGATGGCGTAAACGAGTCTTCTCCGTAGCCTATAAATTGACCATTTAGCCATACATAAAAGGCTGTTTCAACCCCTTGAAACGATAAAAATATTCGCTTATCCTGCAAAGGATTTTCTAACTCAAACTCCTTTACATAAGAACTAACTGGATTGTACTCTTTTGAGATATGCGGGGGCCGCAATGCTTCCTGACCATCCCAAGGATACAAAGAATTGATATACTGAGGAGTATCATATCCTTGCAACTGTATGTGCCCCGGTACCTGAATCGTATTAAAAGAACGGACATCATATTCCAATTTATAAAAATCCTTGATTCTCAAACTTGGGTTTACAGCATAGGCAAATTTCCAACTACCGTTTAGCGATTGTTTTAATGGGCATAGCTTCGAATCCGCTTGCGACACTGTTTCATAATATGCGTGCGCAGAATGCGCCGGAATCGTATTCACTCCAAACACTTCAGAATCCTCTAACCATCCTAAACTAGGTTCTCTATAATTCATCATTTTCTCTTTCTATTGACATTGTTTTACCCTATTACATAGGCTATTTCGTTGACCCTAACATTCCAGCCACAAAGTACTTTTGCAACGCAAAGAAAATAACCAATGTAGGAATTGTTGCTAACAAGACTCCTGACATAATAAGACCGAAGTCAGGAGAATAACTAGAACCAAGCTGTGAAATCACTAGCGGAACCGTTTGTTTTTCCGTAGATTGAATGACAACTAAGGGCCATAAGTAATTATTCCAGCTATTCATAAATGTAATAATGGCTGCAGCTGCATAAGTTGTTTTCATCGTAGGCATATAAATTTTAAAGAAAAGACCCACTTCAGATACCCCATCGATTCTACCAGCCTCCAACATTTCCTTTGGAAACATTTTCGTATTTTGTCTAAAATAGAAAATCAAAAAGGCTGTTGCAATATAAGGCATAGAGATAGAAATATAGGAGTCAATCCCAATTATAGGAGCTACGGTGGAAACTTTAGCAAACAATCGAAAAAGAGGCACCATAATGGCCGCAAAAGGAATCATCATAGATAATAAGATAATGTTAAAAACAATATCTTTTCCACGACTTCTATAAATCTCAAAGCCGTATCCTGCCGACGATCCAATCAATAATGCTAATAAGGTTTGTCCAACTGCAACAATTATTGAATTTTTGAAAGCCATAAGCATATCTGTTTGGGTAAAAATATTGCGAATATTAACCCAAAACTGATTGCCGGGCATTAAACTACCTTTCGTTACATCCACACTAGCATTTGTAGCACTAATGATCATAAAATAAAATGGGAAAGCAAAAATAATCGACATGATTCCTAAAAACAAATACGTTACTAAATTACTTTTTCGCATCTTTTCCCCCTATCCAAGTTTGAATAACCGATAATACCACCACTAAAAATACAATAGCGTACGAGACTGCTGCAGCATAGCCGAAATCAGGAGTGTATTTAAAGCTCAAATTGTAAATATACTGTGAAATTGTCTGCGTAGCTCCTCCTGGTCCACCCTGAGTAAGATTCATTGGCTCGTCAAACAGTTGTAAGGTTCCAATTGTTGAAGTAATCGTTGTAAACAAAATAACAGGTTTTAACAATGGGACTGTAATACTAAAGAATTTCCGAAACGATGTTGCACCGTCTACATCAGCTGCTTCATAAATTTCAGGGTCAATATTCTGTAATGCTGATAAAAAGAATATCATATTATAACCGGTCCAACGCCACGTAATCGCAATAATAATCAAGACTTTCGCCCAAAGCGGATCTGATAACCATAGGATAGGTTCTTTTACTAGGTGAAGCATCTGTAAAATTTTATTGATAACTCCATCATTAGCAAACAAAGACTTAAAAATCATTGAATACGCTACAAGGGAGGTCACAGCAGGCAAAAAGACGATCGTTCGAAAGATACCCTTAAATTTTAGCGTTTTTTGATTAAGCAAGACCGAAAAGAATATTGCTAAAAGTACCATAATAGGCACCTGAAAAACCAGAAAAATCAATGTGTTTTTTAGAGAATCCAAAAATGCAGGATCATGAAACAAACGCTGGTAGTTTGAGAAGCCTACATAACTAAGCTTCACGCCCTTACCAGAAGACAATGACAGCCGAAAGGATTCCACCATTGGATAGAAGTAAAACAGAATAATCAACAGCACTGGTACACATATAAATAATTGGCCAATAATTTTCGACTTTAAAAATGGGTTTATTTTTTTCACAATATCCCTCCTCACCATTTCATATTTGACAATTCACCGATTCAATTATCCATCCTAAATAAGAACTATCAGCTAGCCCATCACAATAGATATGTGTCCTTGGGCTAGCTGAGTAGACTTTATTTATTCTTTAATTGTGCTTCTGCTTCTTTCTGTGCATTTTCTAAAATAGTATCCAAATTCCCGCCATTCAGATATTCTTGAAGAGCTTTTTCAATAATATCCTCAATTTCATATGTGTTTTCACCATAGCTGACAGCGGGAATCTCTGTTGCCCAACTCGCAAAATCTTTATAAATTTTTTGACCTTTAAAATACTCTACTTCTGTATCATAAATTCCACTATCTGCCGCTGGCTTATAGGTACCCATTGCTCCAATCGCTTTATTGATTTCAGCATAAAAATCTTTACTAGACCCAAATGTTTCCTTTAAAAATTCTGCCGCAGCCTCTTTACCGTCTAAATTTAGCACATATACTGACGAACCTCCTAAGTTAGAAGCATTTACGGATTCCTTCAAATCTTGACGGGGATAAGGGAGGACAGCCCACTTCCCAGATTGGTCTTTTTGTTGCATAACTGATGGAGTAATCCAGTTCCCTTGAGGAACGGTCGCTACTTTCCCAGAGTTAAAGGCCTCAAGCATTTGTCCCCAATCAGAATGACTAGCCAATATCCCCCCTTCTTTATACGCTTTGAATGTTTGTAAAGCTTCTTTTAAGGAAGCATTATTTTTAATATTCGGTGTTTTACCATCTGCTTCTGTATACCATGACCCGCTAGAATTCATCATTGTTCTAATCCATCCCAAATCGTTTGGATCTTGTGTCATGATATCAACTCCGGCTTTTTCTTTTACTTTTTTTCCAATTTCTAATAGTTGACTCCATGTAAGATTTTGTAAGTCTTCCACTTTATAGCCAGCCATTTCTAAGTAATCTGTTCTAATATATAGACCTGTAACTCCTGTATCAAAAGGAAATGCATAATGTTCTCCTTGGTAGGAAGTTGCCTGAATCTTATAATCTGCAAAATCTTTTTCCTTAATAAACTCAGATAACGGGAAAAAACTGTCTGGATAAGCCTGCAAGAAGCTTTGCGCTCGATAATCTTCAATCAAAACGATGTTCGGTAGGCCTTTTGTCACACCAGAACTTAATGCAGTATTTAATTTTTGAACAATATCATTTTGGGCATTCTCGACAATATTTAAATCAACTGTATCCGGATGCTCCTTATCATAGATCGTTTCAGCCACTTCGAATGCTTTGATATTGAAGTTTTTATCCCAAGCCCACACAGTCAATTCTTTATTACCATCTTTTCCTGTGCTTGAATCAGATGAACCTGCCCCACAGCCTGCCAACAAGGCACTCGATAAAATAAGACCTGCAACTATTTTTGCTATTCTTCCTTTTTTCATGATAGCACTCCTTTTAAAATGATTACCTATATTATAATAGAAAACGTTTACAAAGTCAATGTTTTTTTGCTTAATTTTTTAATAAAATTAAGTAAAATTTAGTAAACATATTGATATATTATATTGCGATGCTAAATTCTCAAACTAACTTCCAGTGCCTCTTCAAGTGGCAGTTAGTCTGATAAAAACGTTAAAAAACAGTGGAAATCCATGTCAGAGTAAGTTCCACTGGTTTTTATAATTGTTGATTTCATGGCTTTTTTAGGCGAATGGTAGTTGAAAAAAAGAGCGCACAAAATCCCCTCATCTGAAAGCGTTTCAGATTAAGTTCCGCTATGGTGGAAGTTAGTGTGAGACGTTTGAGTGGATTTTATTCGGTTCGTTTTTAGGATTTATGTTGCAATACTTTAGGAGACTGGCAGACGTCTTCAGCGGGAATTAAGGAAATACCGAGAAGCTTAGCCAGTTCTTCGTCATAGGTAAACGTAAAAAGTTCATAAGCTGACTTTCCATTCAAAGCAGCGCGTTTCACGCTATTGACATGCGAACAGACCAGGTTGATATCGTCCTGAGTTAAGGTATCAAAGCTCGTTCCTTTAGGGAGAATATCTCGAATGAGGGTATGCTTCTTCTCGATTCTTGCTTTCTGGTCAGACCGGTTAGGATCACAGAAGAAGAGGTTTACCTCTCCTCTCACGTCCATTTCAATATCATCGACTCTAGCGAATTCCCCACCATTGTCAGTTAGGATAACAGGGAATAACTCATGGAAATCTTTCCCTGCTTGAAAGAAGGCCTTCTTGATCTCGTAGAGGTGCTTAGCGACTTCAGCGGCAGTTTTATTGTCCAGAAGTCTAGCGAAGATAAAGTTACAGAAAGAGACGTTGAAAGTGAGGAGCAGTTTTCCACCAATACGCCCCATAACCGTGTCCATTTCTAACCAAGAAGTTAGTTGGTTATGGGTCAAATACTTTTGGAAGTCCTCATAAGACCGTCCTTTCTCACCCCATCTGAAATGATTTTATCCATGTCCCAGAAGGTTTGAGAATTGAGAGGTGTTCCTTCACGAGCTTCAACGAGAGTTTGTTCGTATTGTTTTTGAGCTTGTTTAGCGAAATAGAATATTTTTTTATAGCCACAATTTTGTCTTCTCTTAGGGCAAGCATTACAGACAAAAGGAGCCTTATCAAGGAGAGGACAAGGAAGCCCATCACTAGTAGACGTTCTGATCTGTCTATTACGTTTGACTTCTTTGGAAACAGTAGTAGGATCTTTAAGGATGAATTGTGCGATGATTTTGAAGGATTCTCCTCTTTCTAATCCTAGTTGGATATCATTGCGGTCTGAGAGTGTGAGGTGTTTGTATTTTGTCATCGTAAGAGCTCATTTCTAACCCAAACGTCTCAGACTTAATTCCACCATAAAAATCCGTTTTAGACTAACTTCCGCTTCGAAAACGAAAGTGGAACTTACTTTGGGAAATTACCGAAATTACCCATTAACCTGCCTTTCTATCAATATTTCATTTCCCACTTGACCAATCGGCTTTTTTTCGATAGAATATTAATTGTTATGGCGGTATAGCCAAGTGGTAAGGCACGGCTCTGCAAAAGCTTGATCGTCGGTTCAAATCCGTCTACCGCCTTTTTATACCTGATTTATCAGGATTTAACCAAGTAAAAAGCCCGTAAAATCGGGCTTTTTTGATTTTTAATTTGGATAAATACAGATAAATATAGAAATTATTTCGGACGAAAAAGCCAGTTTATCAATCTCGTTAAAACAATACCAAAAAACACCAGCCTTATGGCTGGTTGTTTTCGGAGATTATGAAAAATTTTAGGATTGACTATAGTATAAACGAATCAAGTTCAAAACACATCGGTCTCAAGATGTAGTTTTTCTCTTTTTTCTACCTAGAGGAGTTACCCTTATTTCCTAGCTCTTTCATATTCTTCATCAGCTCATGATAACGAGCTATAGTATTATAAACAGCATCTTCTGACAATACCCCACGCGCCATATTTTTCGGAAATTGTCCCGCCTCGTCCATTTGATAGTGACGCATCCATTCCTTGCTTTCATAATAGGAGAACAAGCTAGATAAGGTGGGATGAAACTGCTCAAATGCCTCTAAAGACTGCTCCAAGTTTGTCAATACTGTTTCTGCTTGGTTCAAGATTTCTTCCATTTCTTGGATTTTTTTGATATCATTCATAGTTTCAGTATAACAAAAACACTAGCGGATTTGCTAGTGTTTTAAGGAGATTATGAAAAATATTTAGGATTGAATATAGTATAGCTTCTTTTAGTCCAAATGAAATCAGTCTCCAGACCGATATTTTGGATTTTACAACAGATACGCTATCACAGCGATGACCCAGATATGAAGCGGATAAAAAAGATAGAAAAAATACTTGCTCCACATCGTCTGTAAACCACGCTCACCATTATAAAGATACATAAATGGCAAGACAGTAATGAAGAGCCAATCAGAATTGTACAACAATTCGCCTAATGTCTCCTGCCAACTCAGATAAACTTGGAAACTCATAATAAATAGTAGCACACTCAAAACAACATAAGAGCTATTACGTACCATTTCTTTCTCACGAAAAGCATAGGTGAGTACAATGAATGGAATCATTAGAATCCCACCTTCTGTACCGAAAGATGCAAGGGCACCAACTAGAATCGCCAAAAAAATCCGCAAGCCTTTCTGAGGAATCAACTGCTGACCATCTCCCCAAGCTAATTGCAAGACCAGTACACCTCCTGCCAAAGTCATAAAGATATTATTACCGATGTGTACCTCTGGGCTTGCTAATAAGAAGTTCAGCGCGCCATTACCAAGTAACATCATAAGCGCAAAGGCAACTAATCGCCTAAGATAACCCCATCGGCTACGTGTATAAATAAATCCTTCAACCGCCATATAGGCAAACCAAACACCAACACAACGAGTTAATGCATGAAAAATAGACTCCATTGTCGGGTTCACTAAACCTGGAATAACATGAATATGGTCCAACACCATTAGCAAGGCCATCCCTAGTTTCAATTGAAAAGCATTAAACCGTTTCATAACTACCTCATCCATCTCGTTTACTTTTCTTTATTGTAACACATCAGAATCAGGTGTTCCCTTACAGTTTTGTAAGGAATGCTACATCATAAAAGAGGGAATGCATTCCCTCTTTTCAGTCTCGCTTATAATTCCGCAATCTGACTCAAATTCACTTCAGCAACGGTATCATTTCCAAACATAGAAATGACCATTTTTACTTTATTGTTGTCAATTTCAGTAATTTTTCCTGTATAGTCCGTAAAGGCGCCATCAATAATGCGAACCGTATCACCTACCTTGACATCAATGTCAAATTCTTGAACGGTTTGTCCCATAGACACGAGGATTTGACGAATTTCTTCTTCCAAAAGTGGTGTTGGTTTGGAACGATTCCCGTGTGAACCAACGAATCCTGTGACGTTGGGGGTATTTCGCACGACAAACCAGGCCTCATCTGTCATGACCATTTCGACCAAGACATATCCTGGGAAACGATTTTCCTCTACTTCTTTGACTTCTCCATTTTTTTCAACTTGGACAGTCTGAGTAGGGATTTCCACGCGCAGGATATTTTCAAGCATATTATAGGTATGCGCCCGTTGAAGAAGATTTTCTTTGACCTTGTTCTCATATCCTGAATAGGTTTGAAGTACAAACCAGCCTTTATCAAAACTATCTAACATAGCGTGCTTCCTTTCATAATAAAAAAGCCCGAAGGCTTTCCCTTTTCTTCATTATAGCATGGCAATTTTGGTCTTGCAAGTATTTTCTAGAAAAGATTAATCAAGCTGATCAATCCTTTTGACAGCACAAGGTCAAAAAGGTAAATGATCACCACAAAAAACGCTGTATACTGCACAACAGATACAAAGTCTTTCCAACTTTGCTTTTTCGTTGGCCACGTCGTATCTTTTAAAATACGAATAATATCTTTTAAAAATTTCACAACAAACTCCTATCTGGTTTCTTTGTGGACCGTATATTGACCACAATGCTTACAATATTTATTTACTTCTAATCGTGTCGGCTTAGGATTGCTCGAGAGTTTGATTGAATAATTACGCGATCCACAGACTGCACACGCTAGGCTTGCTTTTTTCAGTGCCATAAAGCCCTCCATCTCTGCTATTCTACCATGTTTTTTGAGATTTGGCAACTACTCAAACCAACTCTTGAGATTATCCCAAAGCGTTTTGGCGCGTTCTGGAAGCTGAGCATCTATGATTTCTTGCTTGGTTTGCTCCAGCAAGGTCTGCGCTTTGTTTTTGATATCATTGATTTGTTCTTGATAATTTCCAATGTTAGGAATAGGATTTGATTGGGTTGACGGGACTATTCCGTTTTGAACATAGGCATTTTCAACTGTGAACTCGGTGCCAGCTGTATTCGGTAAGATAGAACCAGCTACCGTTTGGAAGACGGCAGGCGCCATCCAGGAATTACTGCTATCGATATAGTGCTGTTCATCTGTTTTCTCAAAACCAACCCACTGGCTAATGACAAGATCTGGAGTATAGCCGATGACCCATTGATCATTTGTCAAACTAGCATCAAAGCTGGTTTCCGTTGTCCCTGTCTTTCCTGCAAGAGTATAGCCGTAAACAGTTGCGTTGACTCCAGTACCATTACTAAAGGTTCCCAGCATCATGGCGGTCATTTTCTCCGCAACAGCCTTGTCCATAATGCGCGTAGATTCTCCCTTATGACTCACCAACACCTTACCGCTTGCTGTTTCAATGCGAGTAATCAGATGAGCGTCTTTCATAACCCCGCCATTTGCAAAGGTTGCGTAAGCTTGAGCCATCTCAAATGGATTGGTAGAAATGCCACTCCCAATCGCAACACCCAAAACGCGGTCTGCCTTATCCATTTTTAAACCAAATTTTTTCCCATACTCAAATGCCTTATCAATTCCTAGCGTATTGACCGCCGCAACTGCCGGAAGGTTGTACGACATAGCCAAGGCTTGGTACATCGGTACAGTTTCTGAGGTTGAAAAATCATAGTTATGTAGGGTATAGTTACCGTAGGTTTCTGTATGATTGTCCAATTCCTTATCAATCGACCAACCTGCTGCAACTGCCGGAGTATAGGCAACCAAGGGTTTTATGGTCGACCCTGGGCTACGCTGAGACTGAGTAGCAAAATTAAAGCTACGATAGCTGGTTTCCCCTGTACTGTTGACCCGACCGACCAAGGCACGCACCGCCCCCGAAGCTGGTTCCATCGCTACACTGGCTGATTGTGCATGTGAACCGTCGTAAGCTGAACTCGGAAACAGACTGGCATCATTGTAAATCAACTGCATGCTAGTCTGCGAATTTTGGTCTAACTCGGTGTAAATACGGTAGCCGTTATTGATAATGTCACTTTCCTTCAGTCCATATCGGTCAATCGCTTCTGCCAAAACGGCATCAAAATACGATGGATAATTGTAATTACTTTGTCTACCAGCATAAGTATCACTGAGTTGACTAGCGATATCTACTTGCGCATCAGCATCAGCAGTCGCCTGGTCAATATAACCCGCATCAACCATCGCTTGAAGAACGGTATTTCTCCTGTTGGTAGCATAGTCAATCGAGTAGTAAGGATTGTAAATCTCAGGGCCTTTTAACATCCCTGCAATGGTTGCAGCTTGTTCCACTGTTAATTGACTAGCGGATGTCCCAAAATACTTCTGGCTAGCATCTTCAACACCCCAGACACCGTTTCCAAAATAAGCGTTATTTAGGTACATGGTGAGAATTTCTTCCTTGCTGTATTTTTTGTTAATCTCAAGAGCAAGGAAATACTCACGTGCCTTTCGACTGATTGTCTGGTCTTGGGTAAGGAAGGCATTTTTAGCCAGTTGCTGGGTAATGGTTGATCCACCGCCAGATTTTCCAAGGGTCAATACTGCAAGAAGGGTTCGTTTATAATTGATACCTGAATTTTTATAAAAGGTGCGGTCCTCAGTCGCAACAACAGCCTGCTGCAAATTCGGACTAATGGCATCTAGCTCTACATAGGTCCCTTTTTGACCAGACAAGGCCCCTGCTTCATTCCCATCCTTATCATAAATGACAGTCGTCGCTTTTAAGGCGGCTTGCAAATCCCCGACATTCGCCGTTTTTGCTAGGAAAAACAAATACCCCCCACTGTTAAGACTAGCAACCCAAGGATAATCAAAACAATCTTCGTTAGCTGATAGCGGCGCCAAAACCGACGAATCGGATCCGGTATGCGGGATTTTTTCTTTGGTTTTGCTTCACCCTCTGTCACTTTGCGACGACTGCGTCTCAATGGAAGTGCATCTTGCTCCACTAAGTCATCTTCTCTTCTATCAAATTCCTTCATTTATCTCTTCCTTTCTACATAATTTCGTACCATTATACTATATTTTACACCATTCGGCCTGATAAAACCGTTAAAATCAACTTTAGGATCTTGTCACTCTTACTATCTCAAGGCTAAACTTTAGCTCAGCGTCTAATTTTTTTGCGGCTCAGAGTGGCTTTTTTGCAGTTGTGAAAGTTATTTTATTTTGTGGTAAAATAGAGATATTCTGACTGAAAAGAGGATTTCAATGACTGAACTATATGATATTACCATTATCGGAGGGGGCCCTGTAGGCTTATTTACCGCTTTTTATGCGCATTTACGTCAGGCCAAGGTAAAAATCATTGACTCACTTCCCCAACTAGGTGGCCAACCTGCTATCTTATATCCTGAAAAAACGATGCTAGATATTCCAGCTTTTCCACATTTGACAGGGCAAGAACTAACAGATAATCTTCTAGCCCAACTTACACCATTTGAAACCAGTATTTGCCTCAATGAAACGGTGATTGGGATTGAGAAAGGCGAGCAGTTTACCATTACAACATCAAAGGGAGAACACGCTTCTAAAGCCGTTATTATTGCCATGGGAGGCGGTGCTTTCAAGCCACGTCCGCTGGAAATCAAACAGGCTGATGCCTTTGACAATATCCACTATCATGTCGCCAATATCCAGCAATATGCGGGTCAAAGAGTAGTCGTCCTTGGTGGTGGGGATTCTGCGGTTGACTGGTCACTTGCCTTTCATCATCTGGCAAATACAACTCATATTGTTCACCGCAGGGACAATTTCCGGGCTATGGAGCATAGTGTTGAAGCCTTAAAAGCATCAGATGTTACGATTCATACGCCCTACATTCCAAAAGCGCTCCAGGGAGAAAATGGACAGGCGACAGCGATTGAATTTGCCAAGGTCAAAAGCGAAGAAACTCTGACCCTGCCTTTTGATCACCTCTTTGTCAACTATGGTTTCAAGTCTTCTGTCGGTCGGTTGAAAGAATGGGGACTGGATTTGCAACGCAATCGGATCTTAGTCAATAGCAAGCAAGAAACGTCTATCCCTGGGATTTATGCAGTTGGCGACTGTTGCTTCTACGATGGAAAAGTTGACTTGATTGCGACAGGATTAGGCGAAGCGCCAACTGCTGTTAACAATGCCATGCATTTTATCAATCCCGCTGAAAAGGTGCAACCAAAGCACTCCTCTAGTTTATAATTCTATGAAATATACCATTACCATTCCTGAACAATTTCCTGCCATGAGTGTCAAAGAATTGTTAGAAGACTATTTTTTAATTCCACGAAAAATCCGCCATTTCCTGCGAACCAAAAAGCATGTTCTGGTCAATCGACAGATTGTCCACTGGCAAAGCAAGATTCAAGCAGGAGCTCGGATTGAGTTAACCTTTGACGAGGAAGATTATCCTGAGAAAATCATTCCTTGGGGGAAAAGCGAGCTTGTGCAAGTCTTGTATGAGGATGAGCACCTGATTGTTGTCAATAAACCAGAAGGCATGAAAACACATGGCAATGATCCTACTGAAATCGCCCTTCTGAATCATGTTTCTGCTTACGTACAGCAGACCTGCTATGTGGTGCATCGCCTCGATAAAGAAACGAGTGGTGCTATCTTATTTGCCAAAAATCCCTTTATCCTCCCTATTCTAAATAGGCTCTTAGAAGACAAAGTGATTTCCCGTGAATATCTTGCCCTCTGCCAAGGACGATTCCCAGAAAACACACAGACCATAACAGATAAAATCGGGCGCCACCGCCATGACAGACGCAAACGAGTAATCGACCCACAAAAAGGACAAACGGCCATTACCCATATCACTCGATTAAAAGCACTGGGAAAAACGAGCCTTGTTGCCTGCCGGTTAGAAACGGGACGAACTCACCAGATTCGCGTCCACCTCTCCTATCATGGACACGCTATTGTCGGCGACCCTCTATATAGCCACATTGTTGCAGATAGGCTCATGCTCCATGCCCACAAGCTTACCTTTACACATCCGTTTACCCTTGAAACCATTTCTGTTCAGGCTAGTTCAACGAGTTTTGAAAAAGGGTTGAGAAATCGCTAGCTATCACCGAATAGAAAAAATATATAACCAAAGGAGACAAGATGTCAAAAAAATCATTACAGCAAGTCTGCCTCTATGGCCTATTATTACTCGGAACGAATTGGGGCTTAGGGTTTCTCAGCTACTTCTTCACAGGTACTACCTACTATGTCATCAAAACAGCCTTACTGGCCTCTATCTTCTACCTAGTTGGACATCGCTTTCTCCATTTGACAATACCCCTAAAAGCTCGTATTGGAGTAGGAGAGCAATTACGGGTCAACTGGCTCAATTTTGTTTACCTCTTTCTAGTCTGCATTCCTCTGTTGGTCTTTGGGCTTGTAGAACATCTGAACTATTTGCCTGTTGCCTTGGTAACGGCTCTGGGAGCTGGATTTGTAGAAGAGTACATCTGCCGTGGTATTCTGTTACAAATCGCCTTTAAAGACGGGTTGCATTCTTATAAAAATGTCCTGCAAGCTGTCCTTCTGTCAAGTTTGATTTTCGGACTGGCTCATCTAGGAAACTTACGTACTCAGCCACTTGATGTCACCTTATTTCAGGTCTACTATGCTATGGCAATGGGAATCTACTTTTCTGCCGTTGTCATTCGCACACGCAGCCTGTGGTGGACAATTTTTATTCATTTTATGATTGACTTTGCTGCCATTTTAGCAACTGCAGGTACAGATGCCACTTCAAAACCAGCACTTGTTCCCGTTCTCATCTGGCTATTTGTTGCGATTATCGCCTTTATTCTTATCCGTCCAAAACAAATCCAACGGCTGATTGACCAAAAAATTTGACCCTAAGGAACGATTTCAGAGATGGTTAAGAAAAATTTAAGCTTGTCGCATTATACTGTATCTATCCTAAAAAACTTTTCTTTTTCATAAAATCTCCTTGAAAAGAGGCAGTTCAACAACTGCCCCTTTTTTGCTATCTAAAAAACCTTTCTTATTGCTGCTCTCTCTGCTCTTTTAAGTATTCTTTGATTTCTCGAATCGTAGCTGATACCGAATCATCTTCAAAGAATAGGATTTCTTCATTCCCGTCTTTATCAAACCTTTGAGAAAAACCTTTCCCATCTGGAGAAGTCAAATAACCCCCACCTGGATAAGCAATAATCTTGTCATTATCATCGCTATGTCGGAAGTAGGCATCTACTTCTTCCTCCGTAGAATCTTTCAACAATTCAGCATAGATTTTTATTGTCCGATTTTCAGGTACCTTTGTTTCACTGATCTGGTCACTATTTGCCGACAAACGGTTCATAAACAGCACAGGCAAAACCAGCAAGACCGTAGCTATGATAGCTAATTTATATATTTTTTTCATATTCTAGTCCTCCATAATTAGACAGGGTTGCTAACTCTATATCCTGAATTTGGAAGAGGGTCGTAAGTTTTAAAGTAGGTTCCGTTTTTGCTATATACTCGAACTGGCGCCCAATATGCTCCTATACCCACAGACACACCAAAACCATCCTCCACAATTCCTCCATCTACAAAAGCCTCCCAAGCTAGGTAGTCTCCCGTAAAAGGAGCTGGAAAAAATCTAGCTTCCCCATATCTCCAGCCTGAAGCTGAGAACGTTGGGAGGTATACGATTGATTAGCCCACAACACATGTGGTTCACTTTGCGGAAGGGCGGCTCTAAAGCCACTATAATTGATTGAATAGGCATCATCGGAAATGTCTAATTTTCTGAGAAATTCTTTATATTCCGAAACCGTCATCACATCTCGACCTTCAAGCGCCAGTTGTTCTGCTGGAAAACTAGCACTGCCATCACCGTTTTGTATATAGCCACCATCTGCGGTAGGTAATACATAGTGGTGTTCAGGCAAGCCTTCTACAGCTTTTTCAATTTACTCTTCAGTCAGGTATTCTGCCGCTTCAACCGTTGTTGTAGCAAATAGAGTAGTCCCCCACAATAAAGAGACAAGCCAATAAACGAACATTCTTAATCATGGTATACTCCTTTCTAATACCATTCACAAGTGTCAGCGCCGTTCCTACTATCACCTCTCTCCTAGCTGTATCATTACACTGTATACCTATCTGTATTATACATCTTTCACACTAAATATGTTAGCGTTTTATGCCCCTAAAATGCATTTGCTAACTGCTTTCATAAAAAATATTAATGCTGTAACTAGTTTCAAGAAGGAGACTACTCTCCTCATGTCACTCTATTCAATTAGTACTTGTCAAAAATCGGCTTATTGCGTTGTTCACTTACCTTGCTAAACTATAAAAAATAGGCTAGGACAAAGTCCCTAACCTCATTATTTTTATAGATTGAGCAGTTTGACTTATATCAATAATCAGGAGAGGGACGATTGATACCTGAGTTTGGAAATCAAACAGCGAAGATTGTCTGGTTTGTAAAACGTTGATGATTCAGCATTCTAATAAAAGAGGCTAGCGAACAATTCTTTGCTAGCCCTATTTCCAACCGTTCACCATTCTCAATTGCAAGGAACGAGCTACGCTCGTTCTATTTCCAGCCTTCCACAATTCTCAATTGTGGAAGCTAGTCAACATGCGGATATTGACAGTCAGGGAGTGACTGTCAATATCCGAGCTTAGAAACTAGAGAGCGAGGACAGTCCAGTGGACTGTTAATACTTGAGCTCAGAACTGAGAAAGTGAAGTTGACAAAATCGATTTCTACGAGATCACGATTGAATCCCATTCCCCAGATTGCAAGGCTATCAGCTATTGCAATTACCTACAGTTTCGTTGTCTAATCACATTTTGATTTTTGACGAGTATCAACGTATCCTCATTTAAAAATATTGCCCAATTCAACATCAACCTTATTTTCTTTGACATCAATGTTGGTAACAGCAAGCAATGACTTGTAATTTGCTACATTGCGGGCTCCTTTTTGGTTTTCTGCAAAAACGGCTACACCAGCTAAGCTACTGTCAAATTCTGATAAGAGGCTGATCATCCCGTTAATGGTTCCACCATTTTTTAAGAAATCATCGACAATCAAGACACGGCTACCAGCCTTAAGACTGCGTTTAGACAGAAACATTTTTTCAATTCGATCGCTAGAGCCTGAAACGTAGTTGACAGAAACCGTTGAGCCTTCTGTAATCTTTAAATCACGTCGCACAATGACAAAAGGAACATTCAAGACATTGGCAACCGCATTGGCTAACGGAACTCCTTTTGTCGCAACCGTCATCACTGCATCAATTTGCTCATCCTTGAAGCTATTTGCAATAATACGTCCGACATTTTTCAAAATATGAGGGGTTGAAAGCAAGTCAGAAGAATAGATATAACCACCTGGTAAAATCCGGCTACTTTCCGCCATCTGCCCCCGTAATTCTTCGGCAATTGTAAGAGACTCTTCCTCTGAAATCGAAGGAGTAAAAATGACACCACCACTTGCCCCTGTAATGGTTTCAATATGCCCAATCGCACTTTCTTCAAAGGCTTTTTTAATAATGGCAATATCCTCTGAAATCGACGATTTGGCAGAACTATACTTCTCTGCAAACATATTTAAACTTGTCAATTCATAAGGGTGATTGATGAGATAATGAGAGATGACAACCATTCGTTCACTTCTTCTTAATTTCATAGTCGATTCCTTCTTTGCTTTTTTAATATTATATCATAAAAAAGGAAAAAACGAACTTTTTTTATGCATTAGCCCGTTTTTTTCGTATTTTATTGATACTCTACATCTAGCAAGTTGCATTATTTTGTATTCTAACCGAATCAGTCATTTGATTAGCTATCTATTCAGTCAATATCTGGTTTATAGAAAGCACGATTGTCCATGGCAAAGATTCGACTGGTCATTTCCCCCGGTCCCACCTTATCCAAGGCTGTTAACATCATCATCATCTCCGCATCGATATTGTCAATCATATGGAGAATTTCTGCTTCCATAATCTGCGGACGAACAGGACTGCCATATTCAAGTAAGCCATGATGACTAAGAATAACATGGCGTAAAACTGTCACTTCTTCCTTGGTATCATCGATTCCTAACTCGATTAGTACCTTGGTAATCTCCTCGTCAATCAGAGAAATATGACCGATAAGATTGCCTCGTACGGTGTAGTTGGTATTGTCAGGACCAGATAATTCAATGACCTTGGCTAAATCGTGTAGCATAATTCCTGCGAACAACAAACTCTTATTGAGCCGGGGATAAATGTCTCCAATCTTATCTGCCAAGCGAACCATGGTTGCTGTGTGAAAAGATAGACCTGAGTAAAAGGCATGATGGTTCGTTTTAGCAGCTGGATAAGAATAAAATTCCTGGTCATACTTGCTATATAAGGCACGTACAATACGTTGCCAGACAGCATTTTCAATCTGAAACATCATCTGACTTAAATACTTGCGCGTATCTTCTACATTGACAGGTGGCTTTTCCTTGAAATCCGCCGGATCAGACGGCTCACCCGGTTTTGGTAACCTTAAGATAATTTGATTTACCTGAGGTGTATTGTTGTATACTTCACGCCGCCCCTGCATGTGGACGACAGTACCTGCCGTAAAATCTTTAATCTTTCCTGGTTGGGCATCCCATATTTTTCCTTCAATCTCTCCAGTATCATCTTGGAAAGTCAAGGCAAGATAATCTTTTCCAGCCCTTGTCTGCCGAACATCAGCTGTCTTAATCAGATAAAAGCCTTCAAAGAGCTCATCTTTTTTCATTTGGTTAATTTTCATCTTCTTCCCCTTCCTCCTGGAAATTCAATAGGGTAAACGAGTCCGTATCATCTGGTAATTCAATATGGCGCAGGGTACGCTCAATCGCATTGGTCCGCCGTGTCAAGAGGTCGTCTAGATTACCTGAGGCATGCTGTAAATGACGCTGAGCCTTCATCAATACTGTCCCAAATTTGCCAAATTCTGACTTGACATTCCCCAGAACCTTACTGATGTCATCAGCAGACCTCTGGATATTCAATGTCTTAAATCCGACAGATAAGGAATTCAAGAGGGCAGATAAGGTTGACGGCCCTGCCACCACAATATGCTCTGCCCGCCGCAGTTCATCAAAGAAAATCGGATTACGAACCACTTCAGAATACAGACCTTCTGTCGGTAAAAAGAGAATCCCAAAATTCGTCGTTGCTGGTGGATTCAAGTACTTCTGCTGAATATCCTTAGCAAAGCGTTTGACAGAAGCTAAGAGATGTTTACGGTGCAACTCAATCTGCTCCTTGTCACCCGCCTCATACGCATCTTCTAAACGATAGTAATCTGCCAGCGGAAACTTGGAGTCAATAGGAAGGTAAACCGCATCCTCTTTCGTATGCCCCGGTAATTTAATCGCATATTCTACCCGCTCATTAGAACCTGCTACTGTAGCAAATTCTCGTTCGTATTGGGAGGGTGTTAAAATATCTTCGATAATTTGTCCCAATTGCAACTCGCCCATAATCCCACGCGTTTTAGTATTTGAGAGAATTTTGTTGAGTGCTCCAACATCGCGCGCTACCGTCTGCATTTCTCCAAGACCACGGTTAACGGATTCCAATTGCTTTGATACCGTTTCAAATGAGGCTTGCAAGCGAGTTTGCAAGGTTTGTTCTAACTTTTCCTCGACCGTCTGACGCATTTCTTCCAGTCGCTTCTCATTCGAAGCCTGAATAGCCTGTAAACGCTGGTCTGACACATCACGGTTCTGCGACAGTAACTGGTGCATTTCCTGCCGCAGGACTGTCAATTGTTGGTACAACTCCCTACGTAAATCAGTCATATCCTGATGTAGAACTTGTTGCTGGGCAAGAGTCTGTTGATTTTTTTGATCTAAAAGATAGGTGAGCTGGTCTGACAGATGGTCTGCCATATCTTCTGATTGTATCGATAAGCGCTTCATGTGTTGCTCTAGACGGAACAACGTAAACACTGAAACCATTATTGCTACAAAGGCTAGGATATCCGCCATTTTACCTCCTATCTCGACTATAGATGAGCACAACATACCCTTTATCTATTGTAAATTCGATTTCTTTTCCGATAAATTCATTACTGCTGTAACATTTTTTGAAAAAATAATTGCTCTCATTCAAGGGATATTTGGCATGAGAGATACTCAAGCGACTGTCATCAGACGGCATAAAGGACACATAGGTCATTCCCTCAATCGGAGCAATTGTATACTGTCCTGCTGGATAAAAGCGGACAATGTTCACATCATCCACTAGCTCAATCTGCCGCATATACGGTGCTAATGCCGGTTCACTAGCGAGAAAGAGATTGCTCATCATGTGATCCAAACGGCCACCAAACGCTCCAAAAATGGTGACAGTTGCTCCTTGATAACGTGCGAAGACTTCTTTCAGCGCCAGTTCCAAATCTGTATCATCTTTTTCTGCCGGTGCCTGCACAAAAACTCCCGCAGTTTGGGCAATACGCTTGCGCTCCTCATCCGTCACCGAATCAAAATCACCCACTGCCATATCAAGAGGCAACTCTTGCTCCAAAAGATGAAGCGCCCCCCTGTCCACTCCAACAAAAAAATCGTAATCAGGCGAAATAGCTCCTCTATCTCCCCCTGCAACAAGAGCAATATTAATCATGGAGAGCTGCTTTCAAGGTCGTAACATTTGCTTGCAAGTCTCCCTTAAACAAGTAGGAACCTGCCACAAAGACATTTGCCCCTGCTTCTTTCGCAGATACAATCGTCTTGTTGTCAATGCCACCATCTACTTCAATATCAAATGACAAGCCCTTTTTCTCACGCAAACGTGCTACTTCCGCTATTTTTTCTGCTACTTCAGGAAGATAGGCTTGGCCACCAAAACCTGGATTGACTGTCATCAATAATACCTGATCTACCATATGCAAGACCGGTTCAATCAACACGACAGGTGTTCCTGGGTTGATAACGGCACCTGCTTTCATACCTGTAGCACGAATTTTTTGCAAGGCTCCATGAAGATGTTGGGTCGCTTCCGCATGAATGGTCACAATATCTGCACCTGCACGCGCAAAATTCTCAATATGCTGCTCTGGATTAGACACCATCAGATGGCAATCAAAAACTAGCTTGCTATGTGGGCGCATTGCAGCTACCACATCCGCACCAAATGAGATATTGGGGACAAAATGCCCATCCATAATATCAATATGGACATACTCCACACCAGTTGCCTCAAGACGTTTCAATTCTGCTTCAAAATTCGCATAATCCGCAGCAAGGATCGAGGGAGCAATTTTATAATGTGACATAGGAATTCCAACTTTCTATTTCATTTTTTTACTGACTTTTTTATAGGTTTCACGCACATTTTGAATTTCCGATAAAAATTGCAGATAATTGTCGTAGCGACTTTGGGAAATCACCTGTTTTTCCACAGCAGGCTTGACAGCGCAATCTGGCTCATGCGTATGGGTGCAGGTCCGAAATTTACAAGCTTGACTTTCCTTGGCAATTTCTGGAAAACAATCATTCAGTGCCTCTGCCTCTTTTACTTCGTAATCGAGCGAAGAAAATCCCGGAGTATCAGCAATTTTTCCACCATAAACGTTATAGAAGCTGACAGCTCGTGTCGTATGGCGTCCCCGACCCAAACTATCTGAGATTGTACCTGTTTCCAATTGCAATTCTGGTGCAATTTTATTGAGCAAGGTCGATTTACCAACCCCTGTCTGCCCCATAAATACCGTTACCTTATCCTTCAAGAGAGGTATTAATTCCTCCAAACTGGAAACAAAATGATAGCCGATTTGCTCATAAATCGCACGATAACCGTCCAACTCGTCTTGCTTTTCCAGCAAATCCATCTTTGAGATGTAAATGATTGGCATCATATCTTTCTGCTCTAGCAAGACTAGGAAGCGATCCAAGAGATTGGCATTGAAATCAGGCTCTTTGGCTGACATGATAACAACTGCCTGATCAATATTGACAATTGGCGGTCGTACCAAGCTGTTTTTGCGCTCATAAATCTTTAAAATATAACCCTCTGACTGCTCTTCTGCAGAAAAGTCGACAATATCTCCCACGTAAGGCGTTTGCCCTTTTTTTCGAAAATTCCCACGCGCTCGTGTCTGATAAATCTGCCCGCCGGACTCTACGTAGTAAAATCCAGCAAGGGCTTTCATAATAATACCTTGCAAATCTGCTCCTTTTATTTCCAGTTTTAGCGATTAGCAAGCCGATTCTTCCTAATCACCATTTCATTGCATATACTTGCTCTTATTATATCAAAAATCAGGCAAAATAGCCCATATTAGCTAGTAAAATCAAAGAAAAACGAAGCCAACCCTAGCCTCGTTCCCAGTATTCTCCTATCCTAACCCCGCTGCTTTCAGCGCATCACTCAAGCGAGCAAAATCTGCCAAAGTAAGAGCCTCACCGCGTACTGATGACCGTAAACCTGCTGACGCAATCGCTGCTTCCAACTTTTCTTTAACCCCATCTGCCTTTCCAAAATAACTGGTCAGATTATTCCACAAGGTCTTGCGACGGTGGGTAAAGCTAGCCTTTGCCACCTTGAAAAAGAATTTTTCGTCCGTCACTGCGACCGCAGGCTCTGGACGTCTGGTCATTTTCAAAATCGCACTATCCACATTTGGAGCAGGGACAAAAACCGTGCGTGGCACGATAAAGGCTACTTTAGCGGTCATATAATACTGCACCGCAATAGACAAGCTGCCATAAGCCTTGGTATTGGCCTCAGCAGAAATCCGGTCCGCTACCTCCCGTTGCATCATCACGACAAATTCGCTAAATGGAATTCCACTTTCAATCAAATGCATCAAAATCGGAGTCGTGATGTAGTAAGGAAGATTGGCCACTACCTTAATCGGTAGCTCAGGATTTTTAAACTGCTTGATATGCTCTACCAAATTGGTCTTTAAAATATCCTGATTGACCACCGTCACATTGTCAAAATCACGCAGTGTATCAGCCAAAATCGGCACCAGTCGGTCATCAATTTCAAAAGCCATGACCTCCGCTGCCCGCTCTGCCAAAAATTCTGTCAAGGCCCCAATTCCTGGCCCAATTTCAATCACATTGACCGACTCATCAATCTCAGCCGTATCTACAATCTTCTGTAAAATATTTGTGTCCGTCAAAAAATTCTGACCAAAGGACTTCTTAAACGTAAAACCATGACGCTCCAAAATCGCGCGCGTCACACTATAATCTGCAATTCTCATATAAGATACCAAGGGCGTAAAACGGACAAAGCCAAAATAGGAGTTTTTGTACGGAGATGCTGGCATCTACAAAAAAACTATCTTTTGGGCACAGGCCGTAGCCCGGGTTCAGTTCCTTTCTGTTTCTAAAAGTACATACAAACTAAAAAGCCACTATTTTCTCGACACTTTTAGCTCGTATTCAATTCCTTTCTTTAGATAGTAAGCCCATAAAGAACGAGGCAATCAAATTTTTCTCAGTTCCTTACATATTCATCAATCGTTCTACGACACTCAGTTTGCGTGCCGTCATGGTACTGCCCAAATATTTTTCGAGATAATTGGTGTACAACCGTTTCTTTTTCGCATCACGTGGCAGATACAAGTACAGGCATTCGCTTCCTTGAACCAGCTTCTCATCGCCAAAATCCTCCTGAAGCAGTTTGTCGAGTTTAGTTTGGGCAATAGTGTCATTTGTAAAAACCAAATGAATCCTAGTTCTGTCGTGTGAATCATCAAAGGGCTGTTCAGCCGCCGCCCTTTCCAATTGCTGGGGTGTTTTAACAACTACCGCCAAATCAGCCCCAATCTTCTCACGTATCACATCGTGAACAGTCTGCTTGATTTCTTCGTCTGACTTCGTGGTCTGTAACACGATATTCCCACTTTGAATATATGTTTTGACTTCTTCAAATCCTACTTTTTGTAAAATTTCTACAAGATAAGACATCTTGGGAATGCGATTTTGCCCTGTCGGCGTTACACCACGCAATAGTATCACTTTCTTACTCATACCCCTCCATAACCTCTTCCACTTCCGCCAAAGAAATGCCAAACATCTCAAGGCGTTTCAAAAGTTGCTTGCCATTGGTATAGCCAATACGGAGCTGTTCTCCAAGGTATTCCCTGCGTTTGCGGCTGTCTAAGCCTGCAAGAAAGCCTAAACGAATCAAATCACTCCGTGTGATGTCAAAACTCGATTGTTTCTCCGCTACATCCAGCACCTGTGAGAGTGCCCGATCCAAATCCTCAAAAGCAGCATGTTCAATCCCGAGCGATTTTCCCTTGGTTTTAGAACTGGGAGCCGCCTCATCTCGGTTTAAGAAGGCATGTTTTGCCGTTGGAACAGCTGCCATGATCATCTTGCGAATCCGCTCCCCGTTAAAGTCCGGATCTGTAAAAACAATCACTCCATGTAAGTCATTCAAGCGCTTGATCCGCTCAAGATCCTCCTGCGAAATGGCCGACCCTCTGGTTTCGTAGGTTTCTACTTCGTAAAACCGTTTGAGGTTAGCCGTATCATCTCGACCTTCGACTACGATAATTTCTGCTATTTTCCGCTTCATATCAGTCTTTTAACCCAAACAACTCTTGTGCATTAGCGTAGGTTCTATTGGCCACTTCTTCCACAGACAAGCTACGGAGCTCTGCAATCTTCTCCACCACATAGCGGGTATAGGCTGTACGATTTTCCCTCCCACGCTTAGGAACAGGAGCTAGATACGGTGCGTCTGTTTCTACCAAAATCTTATCAAGTGGCAAATGAAGTGCAGCTTCTTGGATGTCTAGGGCCTTCTTAAAGGTGACAACTCCTGAAAAAGAAATGGTCATCCCAAGCTCGATAAACCGCTCTGCCATTTCCAAAGAACCAGAGTAAGAATGCATAATCCCACCACGAGAGCCCACCCCCTCACTCTTGATGATGGCATAAGTATCCTGCAAAGCATTCCGAGTATGGACAACAAAGGGGAGACCTACTTCTTTGGCCAAGGCAATCTGCCGGCGGAACACCTGCTCCTGCACCTCTTTAGGCGCTGTCATCCAATGATAATCCAAGCCAATCTCACCTAAAGCAATGACTTTTTCATGAGTAAGACGCTCTCGCAAAAACTGCTCCACCTCATCCGTGTAACTAGCAGCTTCTGTCGGATGCCAACCAATGGTCGCATAGACCTGCTCATAGCGCTCTGCCAAGTCTAGGGCACGTTCAATCGTCGGCCGATCAAACCCCACTACATTCATTCGTGTTACACCCATTTCTTTGGCTAATTGCAATTCTTCCTCAATACGCCCTTCAAACTCTTCCACATTTAAGTGGGTATGGGTGTCAAAAATCTGAATCATCTTTTTCTCCTATAATTTTGGTAGTTACCCAATCATATTCTTTCTTCTTTTTGCTAGTTTCTGAGATCATACGAGCACAATCTGCAACCGTCATTTTTAATCCTCGGTCTAAAAAATATCATTTTAGGCTCACTTCTTTCGCGGTTTCTCTAAGATATGACTATGTTCAAATACCAACAAAATAATCATTTCAATGAACTAGTGATACTCTATCAAAATCACAATCTGACTAGGAGGCTGAGACAAAAGTGCCCAATCTTGCTTCTTTTATAGCTTTAACAGTTTGACGCATATCAATAGTCAGGGGAGTGACGATTGATACCTGAGCTTAGAAATTCGAAAGCGAGGATTATCTGGTTTGTAAAACATTGATAAATCAACATTCTAGCAGAAGAGGCTAGCGAACATTTCGCTAGCTCTATTTCCAACCTTGCGGGGGTGGGGCTAAACTAATCCAGAAATAAAGAAGTGAGGTAAATCGATTTCTTCGAAATCACGATTGAGACCCACTCCTATTTCCAACCTTCAACAGTCCGCTGGACTGTTGAAGCAAAGCAAGTTAGCAACGTCAGATTTTGAATGTTGACGAGTATGACACCCGCAAACTCATTTATTCTATTATACCGTTTTTACGACAAAAAAACCAACAGACTCGAGTTTCTGCTGGCTTTTTATCATTTTATTATGCCACTGCAAGCACTTTGCGTCCTTTACGACGACGAGCTGCTAACACGCGACGGCCGTTTTTAGTTGACATACGGTTACGGAATCCGTGTTTGCGTGCGCGACGGATTTTACTTGGTTGAAAAGTACGTTTCACGATGAATACCTCCTCATAGATTTTGTATTCGTTTAGCCGGCTAGTTTTGATCAGTTACTAAACATACCTAACTATTCTATCTGATTCTACTAGCTTTGTCAAGTTATTCTCGCTCAACATTCCTCTAAAATTGGAGAATTTACCCTCTTTTTATGAAAATACGTCGGAAATACAAGAAATTTTCAGGAAAATAGAGCAAAAAATAAGAAGCCAAGCACTACTGCTCAACTTCTATTCCCTTTAATCTTGTTTTCCATCAATATCGACCACGACATAGCGATTCGGCTCATTACCTTCTGAATAACTGGTCAAACCGTCCATTTTGGAAATAATGCGGTGGATAATTTTCCGTTCGCTACTTGACATTGGGTCAGTATGATAAGCTTCTTGCTCTTCTAACACCCGCTCAGCTAGCTTTTGAGCGTAGCCTTGTAAGACTTCTGCACGATGTTCCACATAGTCATTGACATTAATAGTGATATAAAAATTACGTTCATAGCGGTTATAGAGGAAATTTTGCGCCAATAGTTGCAAGGACTTCAAGACCTTCCCATGATAACCAATCACGCGACCTGGCTCGTCTGTGTCAACTTGAAGATTGATGGTTCGGCGATTGTGTGTTGATTCAATGCGCGCTTCCACGTCCATATCATCCAAGATTTCTTGGATATAGTCTGAAACTTCAACAACCACTTGATCAATATCATACTGTTGCTCAACCTTAATATCCAAATCTTCAAAACTTGTCGTCTCCGTTTCAGCGGCCGTTTGGTCAAGCAAGTCTTCATCTTTGATAATTTCAATGCGACCTGTTTCCGCTAAAATCGTCTTAGGATCTTTTTTATTTTTTAAAATTTTCTCCTTGACTGCATCTTCCAAGTGCTGACCAGATTTTTCAAATTCTTTTACAGCTGCGACAACTTTGCCAAGATCAACCGTTGCTTCTGATACACTTTTGACCGGTTCATTCAGTTCATTAACTTCACTTGGCACACCACGTACTGCTTTTTGATTAGCCTTGACAACGGTCGTTTCATTGATAACATCAATATCCACCTTTGCAGGTTGTTTTCCAAAACCTAGGAAACCTTTCTTCTCACGGGCAAGTACAGTAATATGCGCTCTTTTGCGAGGAATATTCAACTCTGCTAATCCATTTTGGATTGCTTCTTCAACTGTTGCTCCTGTAAATTTCATCTTCTCTCTCCTAATATCCTATTTCTTTTTGCGTGCTTTTTTCTGAGCTTTGCGAATCTTAGCCTGACGTTCCCGTTCGGCTTCGATTTTTGCTTGACGTTCTGCAATGATTTTAAAGGGATTGTTCAAGGCCAAGATTTGGAAGACTTGGTAGGCATTTGATACCGTCCAGTAGAGGGTAACACCACTTGCTGCCGTAAGGGCAAATACCAAAATGAGCACGGGCATGGCATACATCATGACCGTCATCGCACCATTGCGTTCTGGCGCGGCCTTATTACTTAACCACATACTTAAGAAAGTAAGACCAGTGGCCAAAATAGGCAAGATGTAATATGGATCTGTTGCTCCAAGGTTTAGCCAAAGGAAATGTCCAACTCTCAGTTCTGGCACCCTCGTCAACGCTTGATAGAGGGCAAGTAAGATGGGCATCTGGATAAAGACAGGAATCATGGATGCAGACATTTTAACGCCATTATCCTTATAAAGCTTCTGAGTAGCTTCTGTCAGAAGTTGTCTACTTTCCAAATCTTTTCCTGGATACTGCTCTTGAAGAGCTCGTAACTGGGGTTGCAATTCCTGCATCTTCCGAGAAGAGGTCATCTGCATTTGGAAAAGTGGCAAGAGTAAAGTCCGAACGAGAATGGTAAAGAGGATAATCCCTATTCCCAATTGTCCATTAATTGACAATAACTGAATGATGCTTGCAAACCAATAAATCAGTCGTTCCCAAGCATCGGTCGATTGGCTGGTTACATCTCCTCTGCCACAAGCTGTCAGTAAGAGCAAGGACAGGGTGAGTAAGCTCGCCCATTTAATGTTCTTTTTCAAGCGAAACACCTTCCTGGTATAAATTAGCTAGTTTCAAAACATGTAGAAGATTTTGTTTTATTTCGTGATAGGATAGATTTTCCACCCCTTTACGAGCAATGACTACAAAATCATCCGTTGCTAGATAAGGAGCGCTTTCTATCAAAACATGCCGGATTTTACGTTTAATTTTATTTCGCGTTACTGCATTTCCCAATTTTTTACTGACAGATAAACCGACTCGGAAATGCGCTTGTTCTTTCGCTAATCGGTAGACAACAAACTTCCGATTGGCCACATTCTTACCCTGTGTAAAAATATCGTTAAAATCACGTTCACGCTTCACACGATACGTTTTCTTCAAAATCTAACTCCATCTTTCAAAATTACTTCTATTATACCATATTTTTTAAAAAAGCCAATAAACTGCTTAGTTATGCCCTTTTTCGCGTCTTTGTGAAATTTTTTGAAGAATTTATGGTATCCTATTTTTAGACTAAAAAATGAGGAGCAAAACATGGCAGAATACTGGAACGCCTACTTGGCAAACGGACAAAAGACAGAGCATATCCTAGAGCGAGGAAAAGCAATCCCTCAAGGCCTTTACCACCTGGTCGTGGAATGCATCCTCGTTCATACGGACGGCAGTATCTTATTCATGCAACGAGACGGCAAAAAAGCCTCCTACCCTCATTACTATGAAGCAACCACAGGCGGCTCTGCCCTACTTGGCGAAAGTTCTGAAACAGCTATTCTGCGTGAAATTGCAGAAGAAACCGGTATCCATCTACAGACTGATCAGCTCATTCATTACCACCACTTTGTGGCCCACGATGACCAGTGTATCTTTGACCTCTTTTGGGCGAAGGTTGATAGCAAAAAAGATACGATTACTCTCCAAGACGGAGAAACAAGTGATTTCGTCTGGGTGGCACCAGCAGACCTTCCGAACTTTTTAGAAACCCAACTCGTCATTCCACGGCAAAAAAGCTACATTGAACAGTTATTTTTAGAAAAAGAATAATCCCAATACGAGCAACAGACTGATGAGACCGTGGACAACAAAGTGAGATAGGTGCATCTGACCAAAAACAAATTTTTCTACTAAAGGACGAATGAACCAAAGAAGGACTAAGCTAGTAATGAACACTCCCTGACTGACAACTCTGGTAAATTGCCCTAGCAAAGCCAGAGACACCAGAGAGACTGGCATTGCATAAACCAGTCGCCAGAGTGCAGAAATTCGCTCTTTCATCCATAAAGCAGCCAAAAATGACAAGGTAACATACAAGAAAGTCAAAAACTGAAACATATCTTTCCTCCTTTTTCACTATTACACCATATAGACTGAACTCAAGTCCAACTTCCTTTATCAAAGCTAGTAAAACAGATTGACGCAGTGGTTGATTGGTATCTTTATTCGCTTTTTAAGCTCCAAAGATAACCTAATCAACTGTGCGGGGGTGAGAATACGAACTCTATTTAACATTTTTGAGTTCTTTCTCACTCCCCCTGTCAAGCATCTTTGAAAGGAAACGAGTGAAAACTGGACACATCACCCAAACCTACAAGGTAAGCCGAGATACGCTTCGATTTTATATCAAGAAAGGATTGCTCGCACCAACTATCCAAGAAGGTCACTATCGCTGGAGCGAGCAAGATTGTCAAGAACTTGAAAACATTCTCCAACTGCGAGAACTGGGCCTTTCTATCAAAGCCATTCAACGAATGAAAGAAGTTCATGACACCATGTGTGGCACTAGAGAGCAGTGGATAGAAAACCGTCAGGTCCTACAAAAGGAAGTAGCTGAACGCAGGAAAATGATTCAGCAACTCGAAGCACAAATCCATAACATGAGCGAGTTGATTAACCAACTCGATAAAAAATTAGCAGGTTCAGAAAATGAAACTAGGCAGAAAACTTAGCACTGGTAGATTATCATGCTAATAGTGAACAATTCTTCAGTATATATCTGTCTAGGAATGGATTTCAATTAAATATCAGTGTAAAGGCTCAAAATAGGAATAAAGAATTATCATCTACTTTTGCTCACTTTACACTGCTTTTATTCTCAATTCAAGTGCAAAAACTCGTTCAAGATATGATACAATATACACATGAAAATATTATCTAAAAAGCCATCAACTTTACAACCTTTTACAAAATGGACAGGTGGAAAGCGACAGTTACTTCCAATCATTAAATCTCTTATGCCAGAATCGTATAAGAATTATTTTGAACCATTTATTGGTGGAGGAGCTCTATTTTTTGATTTAGCCCCCAAAACTGCTTACATCAATGATTTCAATAGCGAGTTAATCAATTGTTATCAACAAATAAAAAACAATCCCGAGCAGTTAATTGACTTATTAACTAACCACAAAGAGAATAATTCTAAAGAATATTATTTAGATTTGCGATCTGTTGATAGAGATGGGCGAATTGATAAGATGTCAACAACCGAACGAGCTGCACGTATTATGTACATGTTGCGAGTTGATTTTAATGGTTTATATCGGGTTAATTCAAAAAATCAATTTAATGTACCTTATGGACGATATAAAAATCCCAGAATAGTTGATGCAGATCTAATTTTAGCAATTTCAAAATATCTTAACACAAATGATATACATATTTTGAACGAAGACTTTGAGGATGCTGTTCAAAATGTTGATTCTGGAGATTTTGTTTATTTCGATCCACCCTATATCCCCTTATCAGAAACAAGTGCGTTCACATCTTATACACATGAGGGATTTTCCTATAAAGATCAAGTTAGATTGCGAAACACCTTCAAAATGCTGTCTGAAAAAGGTGCTTTTGTGATGCTGTCAAATTCATCCAGTCCTTTAGTCGAGGAATTATACCAAGATTTTCATATCCACACAGTAGAGGCAATTCGAACGAATGGTGCTAAGACCTCTAGTCGAGGAAAAATATCAGAGATTATCGTAACGAACTATGACAAATAACGAATATAAGTATGGAGGAGTTTTAATGACTAAACCATACTATCACAAAGATAAAGCAATTCTTGTTCATGCCGATACTTTTGAGTTCTTGTCAAAAATGAAACCTGAAAGCATGGACATGATTTTTGCTGATCCACCCTATTTTCTAAGTAATGGTGGAATATCGAATTCAGGAGGGCAAGTTGTTTCAGTTGATAAAGGAGATTGGGATAAGATTGAGACATTGGAAGAAAAACATGAATTCAACCGAAAGTGGATTCAATTAGCTAAAAAAGTTTTGAAACCAAACGGAACAATTTGGATTTCTGGCAGTTTTCACAATATCTATTCTGTCGGAATGGCTTTGGAACAAGAAGGATTCAAGATTCTCAATAATATAACATGGCAAAAGACAAACCCCGCTCCCAATTTATCTTGTCGCTATTTTACACACTCAACTGAAACCATTCTTTGGGCTAGAAAAAATGATAAGAACGCTCGGCATTACTATAATTATGATTTGATGAAAGAGCTGAATAACGGCAAACAAATGAAAGATGTTTGGACAGGTTCATTGACAAAGCAGTCTGAAAAGTGGGCTGGAAAGCATCCTACTCAGAAACCCGAGTATCTGTTGGAACGAATCATTTTAGCTTCAACTCAAAAAGGTGATTATATTCTAGATCCGTTTGTAGGCAGTGGAACAACTGGAGTTGTTGCAAAACGATTGGGAAGAAAATTTATTGGAATAGATGCGGAAAAAGATTATCTCAAGATAGCTAAACTACGATTAGAGAACGAAACGAAGGAGATTCTATGAGATTAAATAAGTATACGAATTTATCATCAGATGAAAGATTAAAGACATTTTTATCAACACTATCCGTAACAAATCGTACTCCAGAATACTATGTAAATTGGAATAAAGTTGAGCGGGAAACCAGACAATTTGAATTAGAGTTAAATACGCTTAACTATCTAATCGGAAAAGAGAATATCCATGAAGAAGCTTTTAGCTTATTTTCAAAACAACCCGAGTTATTGAAAGCAATCCCTAGTCTAATAGCTAGCCGTGATAAAGTTCTAGATATTTTGACTATCGATGAAAATGATAATATGATTTTTGATCAACTTAATTTTTCAAAAATTGATTCAGACCGCATCATGGAATATGTTGATTTCACAGAACAATCTGGACTACTGAACTTTCTACAAAATAAAGCAAATCGCTCGTTAGTTGATTATGTCTATGGCGTTGAAGCTGGTTTAGATAGTAATGCTCGAAAAAATCGTAGTGGAACAACTATGGAAGGTATTTTAGAACGCCACGTTGCCAGACTTACTAATGAACTAGGGCTAGAGTGGAAAGCCCAAGCTACTGCCCCCTTTATTAAAGATCATTGGAATATAACCGTCCCTGTTGACAAGTCTGAACGTCGTTTTGATGTGGCTATCTACTCAGAAAAGAAACACAAATTATGGTTGATCGAAACAAATTATTACGGAGGTGGTGGAAGTAAACTCAAAGCTGTAGCTGGTGAATTTATAGAACTTAGTCACTTTATTACAAGTTCGATTGATGATGTTGAATTTGTATGGATTACGGATGGACAAGGTTGGAAAACTGCTCATTTACCTCTTTCGGAGGCATTTGGACATATTGTAAATGTATTTAATCTACAGATGTTAAAAGAAAATTTTCTGTTGGATCTTCTAACTAAATAACAGGACTTATTACCATAATCATGATATGTTTATAACAAAAAAACTACTTACGCCAACTATCCAAGAAGGTCAATATCGCTGGAGTAAGCAAGATTGTCAGGATCTTGAAAACATTCTCCAACTGCGAGAACTGGGCCTTTCTATCAAAGCTATTCAACGAACGAAAGAAGTCCATGACACCATGTGTGGCACTAGAGAGCAGTGGCTCGAAAACCGTCATGTCTTACAAAAAGAAGTAGCTGAACGCAGGAAAATGATTGAGCAACTAGAAGCACAAATCCATAACATGAGCGAGTTGATTAACCAGCTCGATGAAAAATTAGTAGAAAAAGCCTAGGAATTTCCCAGGCTTTTCATATTATTTCGTAATTTCTGTCAGCATATTGTCCAAATGCTGGATTGATTTTTCACGACCGAGTAGATAAATCGTATCTGGTAATTCCGGTCCGTGCATCTCGCCTGAAACAGCGATACGGATTGGCATAAAGAGGTTTTTCCCTTTGATCCCTGTTTCTTTTTGAACCGCTTTGATTTGCGGGAAGATATTTTCAGATTTGAACTCTTCCTCGGTCATGGCTTCTAATTTTTCCTTGAAAGCATTGAGGACTGTCGGTACCGTTTCTCCTGCCATGACTTCTTTTTCAGCCTCTGTTAAAGCTGGAAAATCTTCAAAGAAAAGATCGGTCAATGGCACAATTTCATCAACTGCTTTCATTTGCGGTTTGTATAATTCCACCAATTTTTCAGCCTTATCTGTCAAGCGACCTGCATCTGCCAAGAATGGTTTAGCCAGTTCGAAAATCGTTGCAAAATCGGCATTCTTGATGTAGTCATTGCTCATCCAGTCCAACTTCTTCTGATCAAAGGCTGCTGGAGACTTGCTGAGACGGTTTTCATCAAAGAGCTGAATCAATTCCTCACGAGAGAAGATTTCATCCTCTCCACCAGGATTCCAACCAAGAAGGGCAATAAAGTTAAAGACAGCTTCTGGTAGGTAGCCTTTCTTGCGGTAATCTTCAATGAATTGCAGCGTATTGGTATCACGCTTAGACAACTTTTTACCCGTTTCAGAATTGATAATTAAGGTCATATGACCAAATGCTGGTGCTTCCCAACCAAGGGCCTCATAGACCATGAGCTGTTTAGGGGTATTGGCAATATGGTCATCTCCACGGATAACGTGGGAAATCGCCATCAAGTGATCGTCAATCACAACAGCAAAGTTATAGGTTGGATAGCCATCTTTTTTCTGGATAACCCAGTCGCCACCGATATTTCCACCTTCAAATTCAATCTCACCCTTGACCATATCTGTCCATTTATAGATACCAGCTTCATTTACAGCTAGACGAACGGTTGGCACAATCCCTGCTGCCTCACGTTCTGCAACATATGCCGCTTTTTCTTCAGCTGACATCCCAAGATACTCATTGATATAGCGCGGCGTTTCACCGGCTGCTTCTTGGCGCTCACGCTCAGCCGCTAATTCTTCCTCGGTAACATAAGACTTATAGGCCAAGCCTTTTTCCAATAACTCATCAACATATTGTTGGTAAATCTCAAGACGCTCTGACTGACGGTATTGTTCGTGGGTTTCTGGACTTTCATCCCAATCAATTCCCAACCACCGTAGATTTTCCAACTGCGAACGCTCTCCGTCTTCGACATGGCGCTTACGGTCGGTATCTTCAATCCGAATCAAAAAGGTTCCGCCATGATGACGAGCATACAAGTAGTTAAAGAGCGCCGTCCGCGCATTTCCGATATGTAATAGCCCTGTTGGACTTGGTGCGTAACGCACACGAATAGGTTTTGTCATTTGCTATAAGCTCTCCTTGTCAAAATTCAATACCACCATTATAGCACATATTCCCCGCTTTGAGCCAAAAAATCAGCCGCAAGGGCTGATTTCTTATAAGCTGATAATTTCAAGGGTCGAAAATGCCAAATCAGCTTTGACCACGAGTTTCTTGTCAAATACGGTAGGAGGAGATACCTGCTGAATACTGCTAAAAGCCTTATCTGCCCTGACTTGCACCAGCCAAGTAGCTGGCACGTAGAGTCGAACAGTTGAAAATGCAGCATCCACTTCAAATACCGCCTCCTCACCAGCCATGACAGCATTGTCAAAGTAAATCGTCGCACTACCAAAAGCGACATCAATCGTGTCACGTACAAAACTTGTGTCGTGAATGTAACGGGTTGAGCTACCAAAGGCTACACTATCTTCGTCTTCGACCATAGCTTCTTTTCCACCACTTGCGACAGACTTGAAATCTCCCAAAAAGCGAATATTTCTCCGCTTGGGCTTAAAGAGAATGTGACAACCCAGACAAGCCAAAATAGCACCGACAATGATTGTCTTGGTATCCACCACTAAAAAATGATACTGCTTGTTCAGCAAGATAAACAACCAAGTTCCAAAGAAGAAACTATCGTACAATCTTCTCCTCACCAGACCATTCACCGAGCCTGCTACCAACACGACAAGCCAGACTATTTTCCAAATGGAAAAATCAAACCGTGGCAAATAATTTTGAAACAAGACCAAGCCTGACAAGGTTAACAAGCCAATTCCCAATACATACTTTTTCATAGGACTACCTCAATTCCTGTAATCTTTCTTTTAATAACTGATAATAATGCCGTGAAACATGAACCACCTTGTGCGTATCCGCAAATCGAATCCGACTGGTTCCCGAAAAGGATTTATCAAGTGAGTACACCAATCGTACATTCGCAATACTGGACTTTGAAATCCGGCAAAATGTAATCGGTAAGATTTCTTCTAGTTCATACAGCTTTAATTTTACCTCGTAGGCATCAGTCTTTGAATGGGCAAAAATCTTTGCACCATCTGTCTCGAAGAACAAGATTTCTTCCAACTTGACAAAATACTCACTCGATTCCTTATAAAAAACCAAGGACGGCTGATTCATCTTTGACAAAAGGCTTTGTATCTGGTTTACCTGATCGGTCAAATTCGCAGTCCGGATGACCACTTCGACATCGTCAAGACCATCATCTAGTTCAATCCGTATCTTCATAACTCCCTCCTTATTTTTTATACAGATTATTATAACAGGATTCGCTTCAAACACAATACCAATTCAGTAACTGGTCCATTTTCACCAGTAAGTGGTCATAATCTTCAAGGAAAATAAAAAAAGAAGAACCTGCCCGCAATTCAGCATGGCATTTCTTCCCTTCTTTTTAATCGT